>JASFVG010000030.1:0-19617 GCA_050049955.1 Anaerolineae bacterium
GACTACAATCCTCCGGCCTCATATGCACTTCCCCTGGACCAGGCCTGGCCGACCACCAGCGAGGAGACCGATCTGCTCTGGTCGCCAGATGGTCGGTGGATTGCATGCAGCGCTGAGGCCGGTGCCTCTCTTGAGCGGCTGGGGGCACACACTCAATTGGTTGAAGCTTCACGCCTCATAGAGGCTCCGCGCGAGGAGCTGCCGGGGGCGGGGGTACTCGCCCTGGACCACTTCCGCTCATTAGCCTGGTCACCTGATAGCCGCCTTCTGGCCGGGCTGTCCTGTGCCCACTCGGCGTGCAGCCTGAGGGTCGTCGACGTGGTGCTCAACCAGGTCACGGAGGTGGCCTCGGGAGAGACCTTCCAGCTGTGGGATGTGGTCTGGTCGCCCGGGGGGGTCTATCTGGCCTACAGCGTCGCCCGGCCCGGGGAAGGGATGGCCGCCGTGACGCTGTGGGACCGGGGCACGGGGGAACAGATCGGGTTGATGCCGCCTACTGGGACGGACCCGATGACCGACCTCCAATGGACGCCCGACGGCTGTCGGCTATACTTCGCCCAGCGGGAGGACCGAGTCGATTCGGGGCTGTCGCCCGCGGCAATCTGGGCGGTGGGCCCGGCCTGGGAGGACCTCTGGTTGGTGGCGCCCGGCTCCGCAGCCGGTGGCGAGGACGATACGCCAAAACCTTGTCCGGCTACGCTGTTGGCCGGGCGTCGACTGATCGCCTACTACGGAACCCCACTGGGTCCCGGGTTGGGCGTTTTGGGGCGCAACGACATCGACGCGACCCTGGCGCTGCTGAACGAGCAGGCGCAGGTCTATCGCGACCTTGACCCTGAGGTGGAGACGCTACCCGTCTTCCACATGGTCACCACCATCGCCGATGCCCATCCCGGTGACGATGGAGACTACAACCACAGGGTTCAACACGATCTGATCCGTCAGTGGATGGAAGGCGTGGAAGCGGCCGGAGGCTGGTCAATCCTCGACGTGCAACCCGGTCGCGCTGACTTGGACACGGAGTGGGATGCGGTTGAGCCCCTACTCCGGGAGAGGAACGTCCATCTCGCCGTGGACCCGGAGTTCATCGTGGCCGGTGGGGAGATCCCCGGCCAGGATCTGGGCCGCATCACAGGCCCACAGGTCAACCACGTACAGGCCAAGCTAGACCGGCTTGCTCGGACCATTGGTCGCCGCAAGTTGCTGATCATCCACCAGTTCGACAACCGCATGCTACAGCAGAAGGGGATGATCCTGGACTATCCATTTGTGGAACTGGTTTGGGATGCTGATGGTTTCGGCGGCCCGGGGGCAAAGGTCGGCGACTACCAACAGTACCGCGATGAGCCAGGGTTCGAGCACGGAGGATTCAAGCTCTTCTACAACGAGGATACGCCGCTGATGACGCCGGAGCAAGTGCTGGGTCTAGAACCGCCGCCAAGGCTAGTGATCTACCAGTAGGGCGCCTGCCCTCCGCCGTGAAGGTCCCGTGAAGCGCCAAGCGTGAGCACCTTGTGGAATCACGGCGAGTAGTCGCGAAGGATGGACTCGCCGATGAACTCGCGCAGTATCGAGTTGTCAGGGATCAGCTCCGTCCCGCACGGCTCAAACCACTGCAGCAGGGCAAGGAGCCGCTTCACCTCTACGCGTCGAGGGCTCGACGGCTTCACCTGAAGCAGAAGCGGTACGGCCAGTTGCCTCAGCACCGCCAGCTCGTACACCAATGCCGAGTTGAACATCACATCGGCGTGCTCCTGATAAGGGAAGATGTGAACCTTCTCTCCCTGGCGCACCATTTCCCAGTTCTCTAGGGTCTCCGCCGCCGAGTATCCCCTGTAGGTTGCATCCCGTACGATGCGTCGGATCAGGCGCGTGTCCGTCGTGGGTACGCGGTTGTGGCGGTCGATGTTCAGTTGAGTCAGGGCGGAGACGTAGATACGGTAGATCCGCTCATCCGGCACGGCTCCTACAAGTCTGGGGTTCAGGCCGTGGATGCCCTCAACGATGATGACGTGATCGGGGCCCAGCTGGACCTTCTCTCCCTTCCCGCGCCTGCCCGCCTTGAAATCGAAGCGTGGCAACTGCACCTCCTCGCCGCGCATCAGGGCCTGCAGATGCTCGTTAAAAAGCGAGATATCAAGAGCTTCCAGCGCCTCGAAGTTGTAGTTGCCATGCTTGTCACGAGGCGTCTTCTCCCTGTCGACGAAGTAGTTATCCAGCGCCAGAGGAAATGGGTGAATGCCCTGCGCCAACAGCTGAACAGAAAGACGCTTGGAGAATGTCGTCTTGCCCGAAGCCGAGGGGCCAGCGATCAGGACCAGCCGTACATCCTCGTCTGTGCGGATCTGCTCGGCGATCTGCGCGATCCGTTGCTCGTGGAGTGCCTCGGAGACGAGCACGATCTCACGGATCTGGCCGCTATCGATGGCTTCGTTCAATCCACTGACCGAGGCGACGCCAAGTAGGCGCAGCCGCTTTCCGTACTCCCGGAAGATCCTCGTAAGCTGAGGATGGTCACGCGTCGGCACGATCTCCGTTGGGTTGGTTCGACGAGGGTACTTTAGCACGAAACCCGGGGGCCATCGCTGTAGGGAGAAGTACCGCAGATAGCCAGTCGAGGGCACCATATAGCCATGGAAGTAGTCCCGCGAGTCACGTAGGCTGTACAGCTTGAGGTCATCCTTCAACCGGTGCTTCAGCAACTTTGCCTTATCGGTTTCTCCACGCTCCCCAAACATCGCGATGGCCGCGTCAAGGGGTACCCGCTCGCGTTTGATCGAGAAGTCCGCCGCGACGAGCTCGTACATTTTCGTCTCTATCTGTGCCAGCTCTTCCTCACTGAACGGCTTCCGCCCCCCGACCTCACAGAAAAAGCCCCCAAAGGGGAGCGAGTGATCCACGAACACCGATGCCTCCGGGAACAGCTCGCGGACCACGGTGATAAGAAGGAATGAGAGTGACCTTCTGTAGATACGGATGCCGTCGGAGTCGGACAGGAACAGGGGCTCGACTGTAGCGTCGCTCCACATGCGAAGGTTCAACTCTCGCAGCTCGCCGTCGACGAGAGCCGCCACAAAAGGCACCGCTGGGTCTCCCAAAGCGGCCTGAAAGTAGTCCTCCAGTGGTGTGCCCAGAGGTGCCTCGAGTATGCGGCCATCGGGGAAGCTGATTTGTGCAGTCTTCCGCGGCGCAGATGTCCACACGAACGTCGTCTCGCTGTTCATAGGATCTTGTGGTCAGTCTGAACGAGCTGAAGATAGGAAAGCCGCTGAGGGCGGAGTGACTTGCAGTTCAGCGGCTGGAACCCGAGATAATGCTAACTCAAAACGGGTCTGCTCTTCGATTTTAAGCGACCAGGCGAGGGTCTAGAAAGGCGGCACAATCCGGCCCATCATCACCAACGCCATGAGTCCGCAAAGTGCCACGTCGAGGAATAGCAGGATGGCCAGGATCAACCGTTGCGACGGCCCCAGCCCCAGGAGCCTTGTGGAGAACGCCCTGCCCTCCTCCTCGAGCTCCAGGTCCTCGACCTGGATCATTTGCTCCCGCAGTTCCTCCACCATAGGGCACCCCCACAGATCTGATGTCAGCCCGCGGACTTCACCTGACATGCCTCGACGGGCTCAGGACCACCTGCTTGGCTGGTCAATCTACCATAAGATACCGTCAAACACGCGAAAAGTCAAACTGTGAAGGGCCACCCATCGAGCGCTAAGCAGCCCGGCGCCGCCCGATCTATCCCGATCAGCCGAAGCCTGATTGCGCTTGGACTGTCTACCGGCCGGGTGGTCTTCGGGCGTAGGATCAGACCGGGGCCCGATCCAGACTGTAGCAGATAGCAACAGATATGGTATAATCGCTACCCGTGAGGCAGAAGGGCGTTGGGGATGCGCCTGGACCAGGACGCTGCATCAAGCATCGTTGGGTCCTGAAGCGGCTGTCGCGAATCCTGCTACTAGGATCAATGGTCCTGGTGTCGGCCTGCGCCGGGGTCGTGACACCGCTGCCATCCCAGGCGCCATCGCCTGCCGCCGCTTCGCCCACTGTATGTCGATCATCACCTCTCCAAGCCACTGCTACGGTGCCAGCACTGCCACCTGCCGACACAGCCACACCGACGATCACACCCACGCCGATCGTGCACATTGTGCAGCAGGGCGATACGCTTCAGGCTATCGCTTTCGACTTCGGCGTCAGTGTGGAGGCATTGCAGAGGGCGAACGGGATCGAGAACCCCCAGTTTCTACAAGTGGACCAGCGATTGGTCATTCCGGTGAATGAGGAGGGGGATGATGCAGGACCCAGCTTCCTGCTACCTACTCCCACCCCGCATCCCATCCTCGTGCAAGGCGTGTCCTTCCACAGGACGCCCGTGGGCAGCCTGTGGGCCCTGGGCGAGATCGTCAACACAGCGGCTGTCACGCTGACGAATGTCCAGGTGAGAGTCATGCTCTTCACCCAGGATGGTGAGCTCGCTGCTGAAGCCGATGGGTTCTCGGCTGCCGATCTACTTCCACCGGAAGCCCGATCGCCCTTTGGAATACTGTTCACCACACCGCCGGATTGGGCGAGCCACCAGGTGACCGTTATTCGGGGCCAGGAGGCTGGCGTGCTGGCCGACGCCTACGTCTCCGTGGAGCTAAGCCAGGTCAATGGTAGCCCGTCGGCGTCTCAGTTCCAGGTTGCTGGCACGGTCACAAACGCTAGCATGGAGCTCGTCGCGGAGTCCGTGGACATCATCGTCACTACCTACGACGCAGACGGTGGTGTGACGGCTTTCCGCCATCACTTGGTCAGTCCACCCGGTGGACTTGCGCCTGGAGCCAGCACAACCTTCAGCCTGTCGCTGGCCGCACACGGAGGTGCCCCTGATGACTTCAGTGTCATCGCCATCGGGCGCGTCGCCGGAGCTTAGTGGCCTCAGGAGGTCGAATGTGACCTATGCCATACTGCGTGTGGTCGCAAGTGCTATTGCCAGCCTGACGACTCGGCTAGAGGTCGAGGGGTTGGAAAGGCTGCCCGATGGACCGCCCTACATCTTGGTGACGAATCATCTATCGGTTTTCGACCTGCCCTTGCTGCTTTTCGTCCTACCCCATAGGATTCGAGCCTTTGCGGCAAGCAAGCACAGGTCAAACCCACTGTACGGCCCCCTGCTAGAAATCGCCGATACCATCTGGGTGCGGCGTGGAGAGATCGATCGTCAGGCGCTGCGCAAAGCGATGGCGGTACTCGAGCGTGGTGAGGCTCTCGGGGTGGCTCCAGAGGGCACCCGATCGAAAGAGACGCACGCGCTCCAGAGGGCAAAAGCAGGTGCTGCCTACATCGCCACCCGTGCCGACGTTCCTATCGTGCCCGCTGGAATCACGGGCACGGAGAAGATCAGTCATGGTCTGCGTCGGCTGCGTCGGCCGCGCGTGCGCATCATATTTGGGGAGCCATTCCGGCTCCCGGAGGCTGGGCACGTGCGCAGTCAGAAGCTTCAGGAGTACACCGATCTCATTATGCACCGCATCGCCGCACTATTGCCTGAGGCATACCGCGGTGTGTATCGCCAGACCTAGGCACACCAGCCCACATCGATCAACGCTCCAATCCAGCGCGCACAGCTTCCAATAGATCGTTGGGTTCGAAGGGCTTGGTGATGTAGCCATGGACACCCAGTTTCCGGCCCCGCTGGATGTCCTCCCTCTCTGCCATCGAGGTCAGGAAGATCAAGGGGGTGGACCTCCATGCAGGGCGCTTCCTCACCTCCTCGTAGAAGGTGTGCCCGTCCATCTCTGGCATCAGAATGTCAACGATCAGCAGGTCAGGGCGCCTCTCCTCCATCAGCTGTAGCGCGTCAACACCGTTGACGGCAGTCGAAACCGTGTAACCCCTCATCTCGAGGATGCTCTTGATGGCCCCGAGCATAGGCTCGTGATCCTCCACGACTAGGACGTGCTTCTTAGCTACCATAGATCTCTCCGGGAATGTGCCTAGTCACCCATTAACGACATCACGACCTAGTGAGCAAGGGGCACCCAGACGGTGAACGCACTGCCCTCGTCCACCTGACTCTCGACTGTCACCTGCCCCCCATGCAAGCCCGCGATCTCCTTCACGATTGCTAGTCCCAGGCCGGTCCCCGATATCTGCATCATTCTTGGCTTCTCGCCACGGAAGAACCTCTCAAACACGTGGGGTAGTTCATCCTCCGGGATACCCATACCGGTGTCAGCGATGGTCATCGTGCCCCAAGGGCGTCCCTGTGCCTCCCTCTGACCTGTCGAGACCGTGATCGTTCCCCCCCGGGGAGTGTATCGCACCGCGTTGTCGATGAGGTTGTCCAGGACCTGCATCAGACGCTGCGGATCGGCCGCGCACACCGGTCCAGACTCTGCCATTCTGTGTTCAAGGGAGAGACCCATCTTCTGGGCCCTCGCAGCATGGTTGACGACTGCTATTTCGACCAGGTGATTCAGGTTGGTCTGTTCCTGCCTGATCTCCAACCGGCCGGCGTCTACCCTGGAGATTTCCAGTATGTCCTCAACCAGATCCGCCTGGTGGTCGGCTTCTTGAGCCAAAGGTTCTAGATACTCCTCCCAGTTCTCTGGCTGCTTCCGCATCAGGTGTGCAAACAACTTGATCGTTGCGATCGGTGTGCGGAGTTCGTGAGAGACGTTTGACACGAATCGCGATTTCATACGATCCAGCGCCTTGAGGTGGCTGATGTCGTGAATCGCCACGACCGACGTGCCGCCTCTCAGGCCAGACTCCACAATCTTGGCGGCCTTCAGCTGCAGATCTACGCCTGTTAGCTCCAGTACCTCCTCGGGGTTCTCCTCCGCCCGACTCGCGAGGTCTTGCAGGGTTCTGCGGAGCAGGTCAGCCTCTTGGGGGGAGAGGGACTGCGTCAGCCACTCCTGCGCAATCGGGTTTGCCAGCACCAGTTCACCGTCTGGGCCCGCGACCACGATGCCGTTCACCGTGCTTTTAAGGATCGCCTCCAGTCGGGCGTACTGGGCTTGCAGTTGAGCTGTCCGTTCTGCCACTCGCTCCCCTAACGTTTCGGCGTGTTCGCGCAGACTCTGATAGAGACGCGCGTTCTCTATGGCGGTCGCAGCATGGCTGGCGAACGTCTCCAGTCGTCGTGCATCATCGATGGTGAATTGACCTGGATTCATGCTGTCCACGTTCAAGAAACCAACTGTGGTGCCGCCCACCCGTATGGGAGCGGCAACGTACGACTGCAGCCAATCCCACGCCTCCTGACGAACCCATGTGTTGTCCTCCGCCGTCTCGGTCACGACGACGGACTTGCCGGTACGCGACATCTCCGACAACGTCGCATAATCTGCGTATTGGATCGAGTACGTGCCGATCCTATCTGCCACCCCCACTTTCTCATATCCGCGCCAACGCACTACTCGAGCCTGCTTACCCTGAATCAGCATGATGTTGAAGGTGTCGCCGGAAACCACCCGCTCCACTTGCTCCAAGATGCGGTCCAGCACTTGCTCAAGTTCGAGTGTGCTGCCAACGGCGGCGGCCGCTTCCTCAAGGGCCTCCGCCAGCTGACGCTGCTTCCGTTCTGCCTCGAAGAGCTTGGCATTCTCCATGGCGAGCCCGAGTTGTCCTGCCACCGCCGTATAGAAGGCTAGATCATCTTCATCGAATGCATCGAGGTGAGGGCTTTCCAGGTTGAGAACCGCAGCAACCCTGTCGCCAATCCATACGGGAACGGCCATCTCCGAGAGCACGGATTCGTCAGCAGCGGCGTACACCTGCGCTTTCCGCACATCGGCCAAGACAGCCGGTTCGCCAGTCCGGTAGACTTGCCCGGTCAAGCACGCGTCAATCGAGAAGCAGTAACCTTCCTCAGGTGCAGCGAAGCCCAGCAGTGAATGGTGGCTAACCATATGCGTCTCACTGTCGTCCGGAACCGCGAAGCTCAGGTACTCGACGCCTATGGCGTCCCGTAACACTGAGATCGTGCGCTCCAGAACCTCGTCGAAGTCAAAAGTGGAGGCTGCCCCAAACATCATCTCACGCAGCACCTCTGTCTGGGCCAGCTGTCGCACCGTTTCCTGGTGCAGTTGGGCGTTCTCGACGGCGACGGCGGCCTGGGCTGCAAAGGTCTCCGCGAGCCTGGCATGCTCCTGGCGATAGAAGCCGGGCTCTCGCTTGTCCAGGGCAATCATGCCGATCAGCCGGTCGCCAACCAGCATGGGCACGCCGAGCCACGAGCGTATCCCTGCCTGAGCATGGGGCTCGCGCCGGAACTCTTCGTATAGCTTGGGTGCATCCTCCAGGATGAGCGGCCGGCGCGTGCGAACCACGTCTCGGTTGGGATTCCCCTGTGACGTGCAATCGAAGGACACGCCCAACAGAGCCTCCAGGTTTGGGAAACCTCGTCCGCCGACCAGCTCCAATCGACTATCTTGGAGCAGCTGTACCGACGCGGTGTCGTAGGGCACGACCTCCTGGAGCTGAGCTAGGATGCCCTCAATTACCTCATCCCGCTCGAGCGCCGTAGTCATGGCCAGGGCAGCCTTCCGCAGGGTTTTCTGCTCCAGCGCTCGTTTCTGAGCCTCTCTGTAGAGCCGGGCATTCTCGATAGCGGCACTAGCGTGATCGGCGAAGGCCGCCAACCACCGTCCATCCTGCACACTGAATTGCCCTGGTTGAGACCCGTCTACGTTCAAGAACCCCACCGTGGCGCCACTCACCTGAATGGGGGCGCATACGCACGACCGCACCCACCGTCGCGCCTCCACAGCAGCCTGGCCTTCGAGGGCTGCGGTATCTTCGATGACCATGGGGTCCCCTGTGTCCGCCATATGACTCAGGTAGGGGACATCGGGAATGTGGAGGTCAAGGTTGACCAACTCTCTAGCTCCGGAGGCCTCGTAGCCCCGCCGGCGTGAGACGTGTGCATGATCATCTTCAACCAGCATGACGTTGAATGCGTCACCATCGATGACGTGCGCGACCTGCTCCAAGATACGATCTAGAACCTCCTCAAGCTCCAGCGTGCTTCCCACTGCTGCTGCCGCTTCCTCCAGGGCTTCTGATAGTTGTCTCTGTCTTCGCTCCTCTTCAAACAGCCGAGCGTTTTCGATGGCTACGGCAGCCTGCTGGGCGAAGGTCTGGATGAGGCGAGCATCGTCCTCAGTGTAGGCGGCCGGATGGCGGCTATCGACCGTCAGTATGCCAATCACATGATCGCGAACCTGAAGAGGCACACCGACATTCGCCCTTACGTGCTCTAGCCCTTTGGACTGGAGCCAACCATTACTTGAGTCGGCCACGTCGTCAATGACGATCGGTTGGGCATCTTCGACCAGGTAACGATTGTACGGATGATAAGCCAATGGATAGCGATGCCCCAACTGCGACTCTGGGAGGTTGCGCGTTGCGATGATCTTCGTGGCATCGTCTTCCAGGATTTGGATGCTTCCGCTGTCGTAGTCGATTACCCGCGCCAACTGCTCAAGGATCATCTCGAGAACCTTCTGGAGGTCCAGGCTTCTGTTCAGAAGGAGGGCTGTCTCACGAAGGCGTTCAGACAGGTCTCGCTGTTCCTTCTCCGCTGCGAAGAGGCGAGCGTTTTCGATAGCGACGGCCGCCTGAGCGGCGAAAGCCTTGGCCAGCTGAGCGTGTGCCTCCGCATAGAAACCGGGTTCCTGCTTGTCCAAGGCGATCATCCCGACAAGCTGGTCACCCACCAGCATCGGCACACCTAGCCACGCACGAACCCCAGTCTGCCCGTGCGGAGGTCGCTGGAACGTGCTGGACACTTGCGTGGCGTCCTCTAGGATGAGCGGCTCACGTGACCGGATCACCTCGCCATTGGGGTTGTCTTCATCCAGTGAGAAGGACAGGCTCAAGATTTCGGATGATTCGGGGAACCCACGCCCACCCACGATGTCAAGGGCGTTGTCCCTGAGCAATAGGACCGAGGCAGTGTCGTAGGGCACGACGCGCTGCAGCTGGGCCAGGATGCTCTCAACTACTTCATCCCTGTCAAGTGCGCTGGATAGGCTTGACGCGGCCTCCCGCAGCGTCTCCTGTTCCAGTGCCCGTTCCCGAGTCTCTTTGTACAGCCGGGCGTTCCGAATGGCCAGGGCAGCCTGATCTGCCAGCAGATCAAGCACTCTCAGCTCATCTTCGCTGAATCTGTGGGGCCGCGCATAGGCGACGTTCATGACACCGTGTACCTCGGTGCCGACTGTGAGGGGCAGACCGACGATGGCCCCTTCCCATCTACGGTCGGCGAAGATGGGGTCGGTACTGGCGTCAGAGACCACGACGCGCTCTCCGCTCCGTGCGACGGTATAGGTTAGACCATGTGGTCGAACGAAATCAAGGGGCTCTTGCTGATGCTGGCCGTTCCACAGGGCTGCTCCGAAATCGAGGTGGTCCCCGTCGTAAAGGAAAACGTGTGCATCACCCGCAGCGGCCAGTTCCATAGCTGACTCAAGGATAGTCTCCAGGACAGGCTCGAGTTCCAGCGTGGACGTGACCTTCAGGCTGGCCTGACGCACGGCTCGAAGCTCCGTGACCCGGCGTTCTGCTACCTCAAGCAGACGGGCGTTTTCCACCGCTATGGCCGCATGGTTGGCGAACAGTGAGAGTAGATCCAGACTTGCTTCTGTGAAGCGCCGCTCTTCCGCGCGGTCCAAGACGTGGATCACACCGATCACTTCCTCCCGCCACACCATGGGCGCGCTAAGCACGGCAGTGAAAGGTCGGTCCTCGTCAAAGACGGTGGCTCTTCCATCCCACGTTCTGTAGTCATCGATGATGAGGGGCTCGCCAGTCTGAGCCACTGTCCCAGCCGCCCCTTCTCCGTATTCAAGGACGGTACCCGTGTAGTCGTCTGGTGTGTTATAGCTGACCACACAGTGAGCCTGTCTCTGGGCAGGATCGCATAGGTACAACCCGCCACTCGGCGCCCCCAACAGAGATGCGGCCCGTCTGACGATAGTCTCCAGGAGCGTCGGCAGATCGTGCTGCGACGTGATGTCGAGCACCGTGTCCTGGAGCGCTGCCAGCTCCTCAGCTCGGTGCCTCAGCGCGGCCTGGGCACGCTTCCGCTCGACGATCTCGTGTCGGGCCCGTTCGTACAGTCGCGCGTTTTCGATCGCAGCCGCGACGTGACCGGCCAGCGCCTCCATGGCCATCACGTCGTGCTCGTCGAACGCGTTGAGTTCTTGGCTCTGCAGATCCAGAACGCCGATGACCCTGCCGCGATATCTCAGGGGCACATCCAGTTCCGACCGTGTCTCGGGCAGGTAACCGGCTACGAAGCGGGGCTCTATACCCACATCGTTGGCGAGAAGGGTATCTCCCCGACTTGCTGACCAACCCATCATACCCTCGTCCAACGGCTGTCTGAAGTCGCTGGGCATTCGTCTACTGTGTCCCCCAGTGTGTGCTCCGAACGTCAGCTCGCGCGCCTGCTCATCGATGAGCATGATTGCCACGTGATAGTAGCCGAAGGCCGCGCTGATCAGTTCAACCGTTCGCTCCAGCACTTCCTCCAGATCGAGTATCGAGGTGATGCTCTCGGCGACCTGCGACACGGTGGCCAGCTGAGCAGAACGTCTCCGCTCCGCTTCGAAGAGACGTGCGTTCTCGATAGCCGTGCCAATCTGACTACTCAAAGTCTCCAGGGTTGTGACGTCTAGATCGTCAAAGGCGTCAAGGTCATCGTCCTGGACATCAAGCACGCCGATGACGCGGTCTCCGCTCTTGATCGGGACCGCGAGCTCCGACTTGGTTGCCTCTGACGCCTTCCGCACGTAATGGGGGTCCGTGCTCACGTCGTTGCTCAACTGTGTCTGGTGCGTAGCTGCGGCGTGTCCTATCATTCCCTCCCCCAAGACCAATGTTACGTCTTGAGGAAGGATGTCGGCAAAGGCGCCTGCTACGGATTGCATTGTCAGCCGTTCAGCGTCCTCGTCCAGCAGCATCAGGGCCACGTTGTGGTAGTCGAAGGTCTCGTGCACGGCGCGGACGGTGGTGGACAGTAACGCGCCGAGCTCCAGTTCGCCACTTAACTGTTGGCCGACCTCGTAGAGCAGGGCTGCCTGCGTGGCCCTACGCTGTGTCTCCTCGTACAGGCGTGCGTTCTCTATGGCGATGGCAGCTTGAGTGGCGAAGACCTCTAGCAGCTCGGCGTCGGCTTTGGAGAACGCCCGCGGCGGATCCGCTGTTACCTCTAGCACCCCAAGGAACTCGTCCCCCCACTGCACGGGCACGCCCATGCCGGCAGCGTGCCCTAGGTGGTCAACCCATGCGGCGGCCCTGCCGTCCCAGGCCGCGTAGTCGTCCACGATGATGCTCTTGCCAGTCTTCCAAACCATGCCGCCGAACCCTTCTCCCAGCTGGAGGGCGGTATTGCGGGGCAAGGTCTCATAGCCCGTGTGGATCTCGAAGTCCAGTTCCTCCTGCTCAGGGCGGTAGAGGTCGAATCCACCAGCGCTGGCATCGACCAGCTGGACTGCCCTCATAACGATCGAGCGCAGCAGCTCATCCAGGTTCAGCTCGCTTGCGACCTCTAGACCGACCTCCTGCAACGCTTCTAGCTGTGTGGTGTGCCTTCGTTGGGCCTCCTCGGCCTGCCTGCGCTCCGTGATATCGCGCACGATGGCCTGCACGTAGGATTCCGCCCCCAGCACAATTGCGCTCAGACTAACCTCAGCGTTGAACAGTGTTCCGTCGTGCCGGCGATGGTTCCATTCGAAGAACTGGGGCTCCCCGCTATGTGCCAGATCGACCCGATATCGGGCCTTCTCCACCGCGTCACTTTCATCCGACTGCTGCCGCAGGGAAAGCTCGCATGGCGTCCGCCCGACGATCTCGTCCCGCTCGTACCCGTACATGGTCAGCGCCTTCGAGTTGCAGTCCACAAAGCGGATACCTTTCATCAGGAAGATAGCATCGTTGGCCGACTCAAACAGCGCCCTGTACTTGGCCTCGCTCTCGCGGACTGCCTCCCGTGCCCGTTTTCGCTCTGTGATGTTCCGCACCACAGCCACAGCGCCTGCGAACTCACCGTTCACGAACCGCGGCGAAAGCTTGGCGGAGAACCACTTCTCCTCGCCGTCCATCGCTAGGGGGTACTCGTAGTCTGCAGATTCCCCTCCCTTGCTACGCTCGAGCGCCTCCACGAATAGGGCATCCACGTTAGGCGGCATCACCTCTGAGTGTTTTTTCCCAATGAACTCCCCCTGCAGCGTGTGTAGATCATCGGAATCTCGAACGCTACAGAAGGTGAATCGTCCTTCGGCATCGAAGCTAAACACACTATCGACCATAGAGGAGAGGATGCCGCTAAGTCGGGTCTCCGAGGCCCTGAGCGCCGCCTCGGCCTGCATGCGCTCGGAGATATCGGTGTACACCGCCACCAGGCCCACCAGTTCATCCTCAACTTGGATCGGGGCCCCGGCCAGCATAACGTCAACGGCCGTGCCATCCTTCCGATAGCGCACACTCGCCGTTGGTGGAACCGGTTGCCCGTTGAGTGATTTGAGCGTGAATGCCCTCGCCTGCGCATAGACCGAGGGATCAGGGTCCGCAACCAACTGATCAAGGTCACGCCCAAGGGCCTCATCGGGTGAGTAGCCAAACAGCCTCTCCGCCCCTGGGTTCCAGTCCACAATCCTGTGTTCGGTGTCCAAGGTCACCACTGCGTCAGGAGCGGCACTGAGCACGCCCTCCAGGTACAGGCGTCGCTCCTTCAGCTCCTGCTCCAGCTCCTTGCGCTCGGTGATGTCGCGGACAATGGCTAGAACGGCCCGTCTACCTTGATACGAATTCAGGCCTGCATTCAGCTCGGCATGGAAGTCACTGCCGTCACTCCGCTTGAGAACCGTTTCGTACACCGGTGTCACATCCTCGCCGGCCATGCGCCGTGTGTAGCGCTCCAACAGCTCCCCAACGTGATCGGGATGGACGAAGTCGGTGAAGGGAGTACCCAGGACGCTGTCCACCGGGCTCCCCCACATGTCCGCAAGGGTTTGATTGGCGAACCTAACGGCACCGTCCTGGATTATCGCGATGCCGTCGCTGGCTTGTTCGACCAGCGAGCGGTACTTCTCCTCGCTCTCACGGAGTTGCAGGTCTAGTCGATGCTTATGGAGCGCTACCTCCACCGTGAGTCGCAGCTCCCGCCCGTCAACAGGTTTCGTGATGTAGCCAAAGGGTGCGGTCTGTGTCGCGCGCTGAAGCGTCTCTTCATCTGCGAAAGCTGTGATGTACACCACTGGGGTGCCGAACCGTTGGTGTAGCTGCCTGGCTGCCTCCAGGCCGTCTATTGGCCCTCCCAGTCGCACATCCATCAGTACCAGGTCCGGCTGGGTTCCCTCGGCTACCCGGATCGCCTCCTCCCCGGTACCGACGGCACCCACGACCTCGTATCCATGGCGCAGCATCTGGTCTTTGATATCCAGAGCGATGATGCTTTCATCCTCGACAATGAGAATCTTCGCTTTGCTCATCCTACAATCCCTTCTCGCCTGCCGCGGTGCCGACCCCTTGGTGCTACGGTCAGTCATACCTTGAGGCGCCCGAAGACGCGGCGCCACGCTAGGGGCGCTGCACTACGAGTCTTGCCAACTGCTCCTCTATCTGCCCGAGTGCCTCTGTGGCCGCCCGCTCGCCAGCAGCAATCGCGTCCGCTGCCCGGGAAAAGCCGCCGAGCACACTGACCCCGGACGGCATGCTGGGACGTATAACAACCTCCGGCTCGGCTTCTATCAGACGGCGCTCATTGATCTCCTTCATCATCACGTCCAGCGAACGCAGCATCACCTCGAAGGTGCTAACAAGTCCGTTTGGTACGTACCGACGCCCGCGCAGCGTTTCGACCATCGATGAGAATGTGTCGCCGCCCGAGACAACGTCCACCGCTATCACTATGTCTGCCCCCATCTGTCGCGCTGCGTCGGCGGGAAGGTTGTCCAGAAGTCCACCATCCACCAGCAGCTGCTCGTCCCTCTCCACGGGCTTGAAGATGCCGGGCAGGGCGATAGTCGCTCTCACTGCATCGGTCAATCGGCCCTCGTTGAGCCTAACGGCCTGGCTGTCCCTCAGGTTTACGGCAACCAACGTCAATGGGCACCGCAGGTCTTCGAAAGTGCATTCACCCAGATGGTTTGTCAGGTAGTCCCTGATTTTCTGGCCTTCGAACAGTCCCCTATGGGGCAGCGTCGGGTCAGCGAGGGACAGCAAGCGGCGGGGACTGGCCATGCGAATAGCCTCCTGCTCCATGGCCTCCGGCGAAAGGCCTGATGCATAGGCTGCTGCCACTACGCCTCCCATGCTCGTTCCAGACAGCATATCGATGGGCACACCGGCCCGCTCCAGCGCCTTGAGCACCCCGATGTGCGCCAGCCCTCGCGCGCCGCCGCCGCTGAGGGCCAGCCCGACTTTGGGGAGGGTGCGGTCCCGCCCCGTTCTCTGCTCCCCAGGCTGGCGCGCGCTGCTGTTGGTCTGGGTCATCCTCTGGTCACCTTCCTCTGGCGTCTGCTGGCGGTGATCGGTCCCGGCACGACCTTCGACTATGGTCTCTCAAGTACTCTGCGAAGGGCAGACATGGCTTGGCCTAGTTCCGGCCGACGGTTTGCTGCCGTGGCTGCACACCTGCTCCCTGATGCTGCCGAGCGCGTTGACAGGGTGTCCGCTTGCTTCGGGATTCCTACGCTCGTTCGCCCTTAGCGCACGGCCCAGTGCGGAGAACAAGAGCGAGATTGGCAGCGTGGCCCCCGGTTCCCTTCTTGTCTCTGACCGAGCGAAGGCAATCTGGTCACGGTGAAGGCGCGCTGGCGATGCGTCGGCTATTATACCGACCCCAAGAGGGCGGTCAAGCAGAGCGTGTCTACCTCTGAGTCGCGTAAGGCGTTCCCGATCGCCTTGGGGCATACGGCGTTCTGCAATCTGGCTGCCGCCGTCAGCCGGCGGGCGAGCGCGACACGTCTGGTAGCGTCTCCGGGGCGTCCTCACAGACAACCCTTGAGCGCAGCGCGGCGAATCTCCTTGGGCCCTGCCTCGGGACTTGACACAAGGCTCTGTGCCCGTAGAATCTCCGCTATGAGTACACAATCGATCATCACGCTCACGACCGATTTCGGCGTCGCAGACGGCTACGTAGGGACTATGAAGGGCGTCATACTCGATGTCGCTCCCAGTACCCAGCTCGTGGACATCACACACGAGATCGCGCCGCAGAATGTGCGCCAGACAGCCTACGTACTGTACACTGCGTGTCCGTTCTTCCCACCTCACGCCGTGCACCTTGTTGTGGTCGATCCAGGTGTCGGCAGCCTGCGTCGCCCCATTGCGGCTCGATCAACCTGGGGCCTCTTCGTCGGACCTGACAACGGGGTCTTCAGCTACGTGCTGGCAGCTGGGGATGTTGGCCAGGCGGTCGGTCAGGAGGTCGTCGAGCTGGCCGACCCCCGCTATCGCCTTTCGCACGTGAGTCACACGTTCCATGGGCGTGACATCTTTGCCCCTGCTGCGGCGCACCTGGCGGCGGGCGTGCCCCTGGAGCAGCTCGGGCCGCCAGTCTCCGATCCTGTTCTCCTGCCGCTTCCACGCCTGGAGTTGGGTAGGCACGTCATTAGGGGCGAAGTGCTACACGCAGACCACTTCGGCAATGTGATCACCAGCATCGGCCGGCTCCTCTGGGTACAAGGCGACCTGGCACTTGAACCGGTCTTCCAGGAGGCTGTCGGGCCTGAGATTCGCTTCGGCGCCGGCAGTGCGCTGGTCACGGTCGGAGGTCAGGAGATCGCCCGCTTACACCGCACCTATGCCGATGTTGAGCATGGTCAGCTGCTGGCGCTGGTTGGCAGCGAGGGGCACTTAGAGATTGCCGTCCGCGAGGGGAGCGGCGCCGACGAGCTCGGCCTGAAGCCAGGCGACCCTGTGGAACTGAGCTGGTAGGTCTTGCTTGACCCTAAGGCGGCTGCCGGCTCTTTCTCATGTCGTCATTCATGGGCGCTCGATAGTGGGCGCGTGCCGCTCGGAATCCCAGGGGCGTGTGTGCCCGTGGGCAGGTAGGTCACGGCGAACGACAGCCTCCCATTTGCCGCCATATCGAGCCTGTCGAGGAATCTCGCCGCCGGAGCCAGCCGGGCCGTTGCCCTTGCTTGGTCGCTGAGGTCCTGTCTCAGGCGCGCGGGTTGGCCGGCCCAACCGGCAGTGCCATCACGAACGTGGTACCTGTCCCGGCCCCGGCGCTCCTAGGCGAAGGGCTCTGCACCCAAATCCTCCCTCCGTGGGCCTCCACCGCCAGTTTGCAGAAAGGAAGACCTAGACCACTACCGGAGCGACGTCCAGCCACTGAGCGCACGCGTCGGAACTTCTCAAAGACCTTACGCTGCTCCTCCTGGGGGATGCCTGGACCCTCATCACTCACCCCGATGAGGAGCTCGTCCACTTCTGTTTCGCCGGCGTGCCGGGCCCAAACGCGCACGCAGCCACCTTCGGGCGTGAACTTGATGGCGTTGTCCAGCAAGTTGTTCAGAACGCGTCGGATCAATCCGGCATCGGCGTGTAGCCACGGTAGGTCCTCTTCGGTCGTGAGCGTGATAGTGATACTGGCCGATGAGGCCAGCGGTGCGAGCTGCCCGATCGCCTCCTGCAGCAACAGCCGCGTGTCCAGGACCTCAAGGACCAGCTCCACCTGGTCACTCTCAAGTTCGCTGATCCCCAGGAGGTCATTCACCAGCGTCGATATCCGCTCGTTGCTCCGCCGGGCCATCGCCGCGAGTTCGCTGAACAACTCTGAGTCACGCTGGGCGAAGGCGTTCTCCATGATGATGAGGCTGTTGCCCAGTACCGTCAGTGGGGAGCGCAAATCGTGCACCAGCATGTGCGTCAGGTCATCCTTGAGGCCGGCAAGTTCGATCTCCTCGGTGACATCACGGAGGACTAGTAGCCAACCTATGATGGCATCTTCTGGACCTCGCACCGGCGTAAGGGTGCGCTCCAGGTGGCGCTTCGATGCGCCTGCTGTGATGGTAGCTCGCTTGCGCGCATCTAAACCATCCGCCAGCGCCTGACAGTCCACTCTAAGGTCCTCCGATGTGTATCCGAGCAGTCCGATCAGAGGCTGCCGCCCATCCGACCTGGGTGCATCGAGCGCACTCCCGTACAGCTCGAGCTGAGCGAGGCCTATCAGATCGGCCAGCGCCCGATTGACCGCAACGATGCGCCAATCAGTGCCGAGCAGCAGGATGCCCTCTCGTGTGGATCTTAAGATGGAATCCAACTCCTGGACCCGCCGCGCTAGTGCCTCGTCGGTGCGGGCGTATAGCCGGGCATTCTGGATTGCCACGGCTGCTTGCGCGGCAATCGTGCTGAGTACCTGCGCGTGGGAAAGGTCGTAGGCCTCAGGCGCTTCGTAGGACTGGACGGCGATGACGCCTAGCGCCCCTTCCGCTGCCAGGATTGGCACGCCGAGCCAGCATTGGGGCGACCGGCCGATGGACCCGATACCGAGCTCCCCCAGTTTGGTGGGCACATCGCCCCGCATCAGCAGCGACTCGCCTGTCTTCAGGACGTATTCTGTCAAGCCGGAGCCTGTCCGCCGTGACCGCCACGGAACGAGCTCTCCGTCTTCTATGGCCAGGGGGAAGGCGACCTCGTCGAGTTCTGAGTCGTAGAGGGCGATGTAGAAGTTGCGGGCTGCCATGAGACGGGCGACCTGGTCATAGATCGCTGCGACGACGGCGTCAATGTCAAGGCTCGCGCTAAGAGCCTGACCGACCACCTGAAGGCTGCTCAGTTCCTGCACGCGCCGTTCGAGCCGGCGGCTTGTCCTGGCCAGGCTCCGCGTGATAAGCGATGCAGCTACCAGGTTGAGGGCGAAGATGCAGAACTGAGCCAGCCCCAGCCGCGTGTAGACCAGCGCCATCAGCGGGGCCAGGATCAGCGGCCCGCCCTCGAAGGCGACCAGGTTCGGCAGCGAACGAAGGTAGTGCCGCAGCGGTTCCTGCCCTCTCGCTGCTATGATGGGCAAGAACACCAGGTGGTTGATAGCCAGGTACGCGAGTGCGGACAGCACGAGTGCCGGGAGGTCGGCAAGCGTCACCGCCGTCAGCGGTATGCGCCCGCCGAGTCCCTGGAGGACCGCGCCGGAGGCGAGCGCGCTCACCGTGTGCGCGGTGGCGTTGGCCGCTACGACCGGCATTAGCTCTGCCCGGCTTCCTACTGGAGGCAACCGCAGCAGATTGGGCCAGCGATAGCGAAGCTCGCCATGAACGAGGGCGCCGACGAACGCGGCCCAGGCTGTCGGCAGCGGACCGGTCACCAGGTAGGCGGCTACCGTTGTCATCGGGAGCAGCGAGACCACCCCGCCACCTAGGTGCACGCCGAAGACATCTGCGAAGACGATGAGGATGCCGAAGAGGAGCCCGGGCATGAGGAGAAGCGGCGATGGTGGAGAGGCGATTGTCCGCCAGAGCAGGGTCGCCAGGGTAACCAAACCAGCGAGCACATAGGCACGAGAAACCCATCGCCGGCTCATTGGAATCCTTGCGCTGCCGTCCGCTCGAGGTGATGCCCTGGCTGCCAGGGAGCACCCCCGGCGCGCTCCACCATTCAGCCCGGGCCGGACTC
>JASFVG010000031.1:0-19584 GCA_050049955.1 Anaerolineae bacterium
CACCATTCTGAACCAGGGCTATGGCGGCGCAGTGGCCTTGAACAGTGCCAGCGCGACGATCAGCAGTAACTCGCTTGAGGCAAACGTGGCTGCGACAGGACTTGGCTTCGGTGGTGGGCTCTACATGATCCGCAGTACCGCAACCATCGTCGACAACGTCTTCCACGGCAACGATGCCGGCTCCACGGGGTATGGCGGCGCGTTCTATGGTCAAATCAGCGAAGCGACGTTCAGCCGAAACGTTGTGCTCAGCAGTACGGCGCAGTACGGCGCGCTGTTCCCGGAGGGTATCTCACCCTTCACAGTCACGAACAACATCATCGCGCAGAACGAAGGCGGTATCTTCGTGAGGGGCAACCCTACCTTCGGGGTCGATGCGATAGTCGTCAACAACACGTTCGCCTACAACGACGACTACGGGGTGTACGTTGGCGTGCGAAGCGGCAGCGATTCCGCAATCGTGATGACGAATAACATCATCGTCAGTCACTCGGTCGGCATCCACGTCGAAGACGAGCCGACAAATGGGGTGACGGCAACGCACACGCTGTTCTACGGGAACGGCCTGGACACGGACGGTGCCAACATCGCGAGCACGAACGAGATTACAGGGAGCGACCCGTTGTTCACGGAAGGCGCTGGGACCATCTACGTTCTGCAGCCGGGCTCTCCAGCGATCGACGCCGGCACCTTGGTACCGTGGCTTACGACCGACATCGACGGCGCCCCGCGCCCCATCGGCGATGCCTACGACATCGGCGCGTATGAGACCGAGGGCGTGGTGATCAGGCGCATCTATATGCCATCCGTTCTGGGCAGTCATCAGCCGTAGCTTGGGAGTAGCCGCGCGACACGCGCACAGACGCCGGGCACCCCATGCCCGGCGTCTGTGCATGGAGGTCGCTGCGGTTTCGCCCCCGAGTCCTTGACTGCCTGAACCCCCGAGAGTAGAATCAGATGGCGGGCTGACGTGCCGGCCTCGCAGCGCTGCTGGAGCAAGAATAGATGGGAGGCAGACCAATGGCGTTCGACCTTGAGAGGCTGTTCGTGGACGTATTCGCGCCCGCGCCGGGGGAGGTCGTGACGATGCTCTACGATCTGCCCCACGGCGAGCTATCAGACCACGAGGCTTGGCGGGAACGTCGGGCCATGGCGGAGGATTGGCACTGGCAGATCGTCGCGTTCTCCGTGGACTATGGCATGTGGGTCAACCCCGTTGTCACGTACCAGGCGACGGGCTCCCACAACGCGAACATGCCGGAATCCGGAATGTGCGAGGGGAAGAGGGTCCGCCTGGAAGACACCATAGGGGAATCCACCATCGTCATCTCGATGCCCCAGTACTCGGCCTCGGCGCCCCTGCTCGGGCTTACAAGGAAGTACGAGAAGCTGCGCGCGGCCAGCATGCCGCTGGTCGCGAGGGCGATGGAGGAGACCGGGCTGTCCGCCGACTACCGGCAAGTGGCTGCTGCGTGTGACCGGATTGCGCCGGGGTTCGAGAGAGCGGAGGCGGTGGAGGTCATCTTCTCGACGGGGCACACCTGCACCTTCGACCTGTCGGATCATAAACCGGTCCTCAAGGATAACGGCCAGCTCCACCCCGGCGCTGCCTCAAGCGACTTCCGACTGGCCAACCTGCCCGCTGGAGAGGTCTGCACAGTGCCCAACGAGGCCGGGGACAGCCGTACCGCCGGTGAGATTCCGGCCGTCAGCGGCGATGAGACGGTCGTCTTTGTCGTCAGGCACAACCAGATCGTCGATGTGGGGGGGGACGGGCCGGTTGCGAAGAGGATGCGGTGCGCGTTCCGCGACGAGCCAGCGATGCGCAACATCGCCGAGGTCGCCATTGGCTGCAACGACAAGGCCGTCGTCACTGGCAATCCCTTGGAAGACGAGAAGGCCGGCTTCCACTGGGCGTATGGGCGAAGCGAGCACATCGGGGGCACCGTGGGCCCTGACGACTTCTCCTCGCCAGACAAGGTCGTGCACTATGACATCGTCTATGCCAAGGGCAATCCCGTCGTCTGTGCCCAACTCGACTTCGTCAACCCCGACGGAACGAGGGCCACGGCCATCAAAGACGGCGTTCTTATCGTCTAGACATGGCGACACCCGGCAACGGGTCTCTTGGAGACGAGTTGAGCAGGAGCACCTCATCACCAGCGCGCGAGATCTCTCGACTCGCTTCGCTTGCTCGAGATGACGAATCCAGTAGCAACGGCTCCAGTCGTTCAGCGGCGACCCAAGCGGGTGAGGTAGAGCGCTGCAACACCCTATTGGCGCTCCTTGCGAGCCCAGGTGTGTGTCCGCGTGATCGACGGTGACGGCCATCGGGGGCATCGCCTCTTTCCCCGCGGCGCCGGGCGACAGGAGGCCGCCATTCCGGCGCCCCAATCGTCGTCCCACCAGTTCACGCCCAGTCGCTCGCGACCCAGCCAGCCGGCGGCTTGCGGGCAGGGCCAGGTATGCTAGAATCGTCTTATGCTGCTCCGCCATCCAGATGGGAGGCGGAAACCTCCTCTCCAAGACGATACCCACCCGGACGGGTTGGCCTGTCCCCGTCCGCATGCCCGGAGCCGCCGATCACGGCGGGTGAGCAACGCCAGATCGGCGGAAGGGTACAGCAGCCGATGAACGATCGCTCACGAGCCCTTGTCTGCCTGACCGGCTTCGCTGTTCTGGTGCTTGTCCTCTGCTTCGTGGCCGAATCGACGTCGCTGGCCACGGTCGATTACGCCCGCCAGACTGGTCAGCCCTGCGCCACGTGCCATGTCCGCCCGGAAGGCGGCGGAGAGCTCAATGCCCTCGGCGTCGCGTATGCGCGCGGAGGGTACCAGTGGCCTGTTGAGGAGGTCGGTGAGTCGTACGCTCCCTCCAACTGGGCAAAGACTGCCAAGCTCATCGTTGGGTATGTTCACCTATCGGTCGCCGTCTTCTGGTTTGGGACCATCTTCTACATCCACGTCGTCATCAGGCCCCAGCAGTTGAAGACCGGGATTCCTCAGACCGAGGGCATCATCGGCTGGGTGAGCATTGGGACCATGGGAGCGACTGGCATAGTGCTGACCGTCTTTCGATATCTGGAGACAGGCTCGGTTTTCGCCGGCACCTTCGGGACCGTCTTCATCATTAAGCTGGTGCAGGTTGGCATCATGGTGATGCTCGCGTTCATTGCCACGGCCGTCCTCAGCCCTCGTATGCGGACTAGACCCAGACCTGAGCCAGCAGGCGCCCTGGGATCACCGGAAGTGACTTTGGAGACGCTGGCGTCTCAAGACGGGCAAGATGGGCGAAGGGCGCTCGTGGCGGTGGGCGGCAGGGTTTACGACGTGACCGACAGCCGGCTGTGGAAGGATGGCGCGCACGTCAGACAACACCATGCGGGTGAGGACCTGACTGCGGCGCTCGATCGTGGTCCGCATGGCGCCGAGGTGATGGGTAGAGTGCAGCTGATCGGCGAACTGGCAGCCTCTTCCGGAGGTGTACAGCCACGCTGGCCGGCGGCGCGACGGATCTTTGTGGCTTTCACGTATGCCAATCTCGCACTGGTCGTGGGTATCCTGCTGTGCGTGTCTTGGTGGAAGTGGGGTTTCTCTTGGCGGGCGGAACCGTCAGTTTCCGGGGTGGCGGGGATAGCCGCATTGTCGGACGCCTCCTCTGACTGCATCGATTGCCACATATCGAACGCGTTCATGGAATCCCAGGTCCTGGAATGGGAGCGCAGTGCTCACGCCAGGGTCCAGGTGGCCTGCCACGAGTGCCACCGGGCGGAGTCCGGTGATCCGGACGCTATGGAGCACAACGGATACACGGTAAGCGTACTGGTAACGCCCAAGGACTGTGGCCGCTGCCACGTCCTCGAAGCGGAGCAGTTCGCGGCGAGCCGGCACTCGCGCGGTGGAGACATTCTGGACTCCCTGGACAACGTCCTGGGGGAGCAGGTAGAGGGGCTTGCCGCGGTGGTCCTGGGCTGCCAGCAATGTCACGGCGCAACCGTCGAGGTGCTGGCCAACGGGACCCTCTCCCCCGCCAGTTGGCCCAACGTCGGAATCGGGCGCATCAACCCGGATGGCAGTCGGGGAGCGTGTTCCACGTGCCATACGCGACACCTATTCAGCGTGGCAGTCGCCCGCGAGCCGGCTAGCTGTGGCAACTGTCACCTGGGACCGGACCATCCCCAGAAAGAGATCTACGAGGAGAGCAAGCACGGCATCGCCTTTCTGGCGAATCGGGGCCAGATGAACCTGGAGGCCAGCCCGTGGGTGCTCGGGCATGACTATTCGGCGGCTCCCACCTGCGCCACCTGTCATATGAGCGCTGTCCCCTCCGCAACAGTCAACCACGACGTTGGGTTGCGCATCGCCTGGACCTTGCGGCCCGAGGTATCGACCCATCAGGAGGCCTGGGAAAACCGACGCCAGGCGATGACCCTGGTGTGCAGGCAGTGCCACTCTCCCGGGTTCTTCGAGGGATTCTTCACGGAGTACGACGGCGCAGTCGCTCTGTACAACGAGAAGTTTGCCATGCCAGCGGGGCAGATCATGGAGCGCCTCCGTGAAGCAGACAAGCTCACAGCTCTCGATTTCGATGAGCAGATTGAGTGGACCTACTTCTATCTGTGGCATCACGAGGGCCGCCGCGCCCGGCACGGTGCCGCGATGATGGGGCCAGACTACGTTCAATGGCACGGTTTCTTCGAGGTGGCCGATCGCTTCTACAATGAGTTCCTACCGGAGGCGGAGGAGCTTCTTCCCGGCGTCACCGAGCCGTTCCTTGAGGATGAACACCACCAGTGGCGCACCGCGCCGTAGCACAGTCGTCTGTCGGGTAACAAACCCGACCTACACAACTAGTGCCCAGATACCGTGTCATCTCCGTAGACTGTCAGTGCGGCCAGCACCTCTTCGAATACGCCAAGGGGGGCCGCGGACGCCTCATCAAGTGCTACCTCGACCAGATCCGCGGTGACCGGGTCGGGCTAGCCGATGCCCCCCTCGGCACCCGCCCGGAGTGCCCCTCGTGCGGCAAGGCGCTGGGCATCGTCCGGATCGTCCGTGGGCGCCCGGCCCTCAAGCTGAACCAGGGCGCAATCAGGAAAGTCACGACCTAGGTAGGTCGCCACGCGCCATCCGCGGCCCTGTGTCAGTGGCCTACTCTCCGTCTGTCTGAATCGCCCGCGCCGATTGGGGCGCTTCCCGTCCCCAGGTTACGGAGAGGGCGCGGGCCCCATCGAAGTGGCCCACTCTTTGTCTTTCTGTGACCCCTCTGTGTAGGTTTGAGACTGCGTTTCCCGCTCCGGCGGCACCACGCCGAGCTCCGCTATGAAGGACTACCGCTCCGGTTCTTGACAACCCAGTGTGACCGGTAGTACACCCCCAACCAGCGACGATTCGCACGCCGCCCCTGAGCTCCCGTCATCACCGGAGCCAGTGGCCACAACTGAACGAGGGTACGCACGGACTCCGCCATACCCGGCACCCAGCTCGGCACAAGGGCACCTCACCAAAGGGAGGCGACCGATGAAGACCGTGACGCTCGCAATCCTGTTCCTGGTGGCGTTCTCCCTCGTCACAGTAGCCGAACCCGGGGCGCCCCTCGCATCACCGGGCGCCACCGTCGTCGTTATTGGCGCCGCCGAAAGCGGAACCGGCACCCTCCGCCAGGCGCTGCTGGACGCACAGTACGGCAACACCATCACCTTCGACCCGACCGTTTTCCCTCCCAGAGCCCCGGTCACTATCTCGGTCACGAGCGAGCTGCCGACCATCCTCGTGGGCAACCTCACCATTGACGCCAGCGGCGCCGGCCTTACAAGTCGAGGTTCGCGCACGAGGCAGCTGTCCCACAGCGTCAAGGCTCAGCCTGCCTGCGCTTGTCCGAACGGGGCCGGTAGGTTTTCGGGCTTCACGGTGCTGGTGATTGCCTGCCCGCATACGCGGGTCCTAGCGATCCCGCCGGTAGTGGCCATCAGCAGCACGATGAGGGCATGCGGAGGCATCCTGGCGCGAGACCGCATATCGCTGGAGGCGGCCACGGGGATCGACAAGGTGCCTTATTGATGAGACGGCAACACTACGCAGGGGGAGTTGAACCTTGCGTCGATGGCAACGGCCGACGGCCTGGACGACGAGCGGGCATTGGCCCCTACAGGTTGCCTGCTCTCGCCGGCGCTGGGAGCGCTCCTGATGTCACTGAGCACGGCGGTCGTTGCCGTGGACGCCCGGCTGCTGCGCCGGGGGCGATGGAGTGGTACAGTGGAGGAGCGGGTGCCGGCGAAACCCTCGGTCGCCCGCTCTGAGCACTCGGCCCCGCCATTTGGCGGGGGGAGTTTGAGCCGAACCTCTCTGTCGGATCAGCTGGCGGGAGCGGTATAATGGCCACCGTGGATATGATGGTGATATCGGGCCGGATCCTTCGCCAGAGAACGGGTGGTGGAGCACTCTGGTGCTCAGAGGAGGCGAGCGCGGGGCTCTCTCCCGTTCCGGGTGTGCAGGTGATGGGCATCGGCAGCGTACAGGTGGAGTCACGGCTGGCTGCGCAGCCGCGACGGCTGCTCGCGTCCAGGTAAACATTCGAGTCCATGAAACCGAGCCGACCCGTCTGAGCTGGCTGCGCCAGCCGTGTGATGGTCGGCCGGTTCCCGCGACGAGGAGGTGGCCGGGGGCCGATTCCGGTGCTCCAGGCGCGATGGCGCGGCGTTTCCGCCGGCCTGAATCGGCCCGTCGACTACTAGGTTGAGAGGACAGAATACGATGTTTGCACCTGCTTTGATTACCCTGCGCGAGGGGCTGGAGGCCGCCCTTGTCGTGGGTGTTGTATTGGGCGTGCTCCGGAAACTGGGACAGGCCGAGCGAAGCCGGCCTTTGTGGGCAGGCGTGGTGGCTGCGCTGGCGGTCAGCATCATTGCCGGCGTGGCGCTCAATGCCCTGGGAGTGGCATTTGAAGGGCGGGGAGAGGCAATCTTTGAGGGGGTCGCTATGCTCCTCGCCGCTGGCGTGCTAACGTGGATGATCTTCTGGATGCAGCGCCAGGGGCGGCAGATTGCGATCGAGCTGGAGACCGACGTGCGCCGTGCCATCACTTCGAACAGCGGGTGGGCACTGTTCAGCTTGGCCTTCGTCGCCGTGGTGCGCGAGGGGATCGAGACGGTGCTGTTTCTGACCGCTGCGGCTTTCAGCGCGACGCCGGGCCAGACCTTTACCGGCGGCGCCATAGGGCTCGGCGTGGCCATCGCCGTGGGCTGGGTGATCTTCGCCCTGGGCAAGGAACTCGACATTCGGACTTTCTTCCGGGTGACGGGCATCCTGTTGGTCCTTTTCGCCGCGGGGCTGGTGGCCCACGGCGTCCACGAATTGCAGGAGGCGGGGCTCGTGCCCACGATCATGGAGCACGCGTGGGATGTGAATCATCTCCTGAACGAGGACAGCCCGGCGGGGCAGTTCCTCAAGGCGCTGTTCGGCTACAACGGCAATCCTTCACTGATCGAGGTGTTGAGCTACTTGGGCTACTTCGTCGCTATCGTCCTGGCCCGTCGGTCGGGCGGTCAGCGGCGTGTCGCAGCAGTCGCAAGGGCGCGAAATCAGACATCGCAGCCATGAAGGTGGTCCTGGGATCGGCCGCAACTGACCACCCGATGCGAACAGTGATCAGATCCGGCGGCCTGCGCTGAGTCAGGTTCGGGGCCAGTGCGGAATGAACAAGAGAAGGAGAGTATTGGTGCAGGGAAGATTCTGGAAGACTGGACTGGTCGCCATGGTTCTTGTGCTGATAAGCTGTGGCGCGCTTGGTCCCGGGCCTGACGGGGAGGTCGCGCTCGAGACGGCGCGGCCCGCGGAGCAGTCGCCCACCGCGGTGCCAACCGAAGCGCCCGCGACGGCAACACCCTCGCCGACCGAGGCGCCGCCGACGGCGACCCCGTCGCCAACCGACGTACGGCCGACGGCAACCCCGTCGCCGACCGATGTTCCGCCGACGGCAACCCCGTCTCCAACGACTGCTCCATCGCCGGTGCCGACGGAGTCGGCGCGGTTGCAGGCCGTCACCAGCGCGGAGGATGTCCAGCGGGTCGACGCGGCGGCAGCCCGGGAGCTCGTGGAGACCGGGCAGGGCATGCTGTACGACACCCGCTCCACAAACTCGTATGCGAGCCTCCACGCGGCCGGCGCCGTTTCCTTCGCTGAGTCCGAGGCCGCCGGGCGCCTGGGCGAACTGCCAACCGACCGAGCCCTCATTTTCTACTGAACCTGACCGGCTGAAGAGCAGAGCGCCCGTGTGGCGCTGAGGGTGATCAGTCAGGGATTTGTTGCGCAGAACGTCTACGTCCTCAAGGGCGGGCTGGCGGCCTGGCAGTCGGCTGGCTATGCCGTGACATCGGGCGAGACCCCGTAGGACAGGGGCGCCGCAAAACAGGATGTTCACCAGACAGTATTGTCTGTCGTACCTTGGGACAGAAGCCTGGAACGATCTAACACGGCGCATGAGCGGGTGTTGCGCTGGGCCACTAAGGAACCGTCTCTCTTCGGGGCCAGGTGATCCTGAGTGGCAACTGGGATGACGTTGAAGAAGGAAGGTGCTTTCGAATGAATCGTGGAGCGACGAGCCCTCGGGCTATTGCGCTGCTCTCTGGAGGGCTTGATTCCACCCTGGCCCTGAAGGTAGTCCTGGATCAAGGCATCGACGTGGAGGCTCTGAACTTCGTCACGCCCTTCTGCACGTGCAGCCGCGGGGGAGAGGGATGCGCGGCCACCCGTGCTGCCGCCGAGGCAGGCGTATCCTGCAAGACTATCTCGGTCACGGACGAGCTATTCGAAGTGATCAAGAATCCCAAGCACGGGTACGGCAGTGGGATGAACCCTTGCATAGACTGCCGGACGCTGATGTTCACCAAGGCCAGGCAGCGCATGGAGGAGATCGGAGCAACCTTCATCTTTACCGGCGAGGTGCTCGGGCAGCGGCCCATGTCCCAGAACCGTCGCGCCATGGGCATCATCGAGCGTGAATCAGGCCTCGAGGGCCGGGTGCTGCGCCCGCTTTCGGCGCGCCTGATGGAGCCTACTATCCCCGAGATCGAGGGTGCGGTGGATCGCGACCGGTTGCTCGCGCTGCAGGGGCGTTCCCGCAAGCCGCAGATGGCGATGGTCGGGGATCGCGGGATCACCGACTACCCCTGCCCGGCTGGAGGTTGCCGACTCACCGACCCGGGCTTCGCACGGCGAATGCGTGACCTGGTCCTTCATCACCCAGGTTTCGACTTAAACGACGTAAGGCTGTTGAAGGTCGGCCGCCACTTCCGAATATCGCCCCAGGCCAAGGCAGTGGCGGGGCGAAACGAGAGGGAGAACCAGGCCATCCTCGCCTGGGCCAGGGACGGCGACACGCTCTTCGAAGTCCCAGTGGCCGGCAGTCCGGTCACGCTCTTGCGGGGAGGGGCGACCAGGGAGGACATCGCTGTCGCCGCGACGATCACGGCACGGTATAGCGATGCCGACGGCGACGAGATTGAGGTGCACTACGGAAGGCGTCACGGCGATCTGGAAGAATCGATATCCGTCTCGCCTTTGGGCGAGGATAGATTGGCGAGACTACGGCTCTAGGCGTGCAGAGGCCCGCGGCCAGGAGGCGTTGACCGCCCTGGTCGTCAACCTCCACGATGCGCGAGGTACAGCCGAAGGACAACGACACGCCATTATGAATACAACGAAGCCTCTCCACCGCATGCGTTGGCTAACGGTCATTGCCGTGACCACTGTGCTGCTGGTCGTGCTTGCTGGCAGGGTTCCTGTGCTCGCGAGCCAGCCGGTCGCGTTCGGGGCTGGCCCGCTGTTGGCCGGCGATCCTCCTCCGGCCCCCGAGGCCGACAATAGCCCGCCGATTCACGTGGCCTACTTCTCCCAGGCCGGATGCCCGGTCTGCTCCAAGGCCAACGCCACCCTGGAGGAGGTAGAGGGCCTCTATCCTCAGATGGTGCTCACGGAGTTTCCCATCGAAGAGGAGCAATCAAAGATGCTGAGCGAGTGGCTGGGCCAGCAGTACGGCGTCCCGGAGGAGAAGCGGCTGACGACCCCGGCGATCTTTGTTGGCAGCGATCACCTAGTAGGAAGAGACGAAGTGACGCTGGAGGCGCTGCGAACCGTCCTCGACACGTATGCCGAGAGCGGTGCACAGCCGACGTGGGTCGGCTTCGACTCAGCGCGCTCGGAAGCCTCGATCTTCGAGCGGTTTCGTTCCTTTGGCGCTTTAACGGTCCTGGGTGCCGGCCTGCTGGATGGGCTCAACCCGTGCGCCTTCGCGACGATCGTCTTCTTCGTCTCCTACCTGGCGTTCATGGAGCGGAAGGGACGCGAGATCCTCGCCGTAGGAGGCGCTTTTGCCCTGGGCGTGTTTCTTACCTATTTGCTGGTGGGCGTTGGTCTACTCAGCATTCTGGAGCAACTGGTCTTCCTGACCACCTTGAGGCCCTGGGTGTACGGCCTGACGGCTGTCCTGTGCCTGATCCTCGCAGCTTTCAGCTTCCTCGACTATCGAAAGGCGCAGGGGGGTGACTTCAACGCTATGGCGTTGCGCATCCCGCTGCGGCTGCGCCAGCGCATTAACCGCACCGTGCGAAGTGGCGCCAAGGCTCAAGCGTTCGTGCCCGTCGCCTTTGTGACGGGCATGGCCATCTCCCTGCTGGAGCTGGCGTGCACGGGGCAGGTCTACCTGCCCACAATCCTGTTTGTGATGGGGCGACCCGAGATGAAGGGCCAGGCTTTCCTCTATCTGGTGCTGTACAACCTGGCGTTTGTCCTGCCCTTGATCGCGGTGTTTGGGTTGGCTTATTTCGGCACCACCTCAGAGCAACTGGGACGCTTCATCCACCGGCGCACAGCCGCAGTCAAGCTGGCTACCGGTGTGCTGTTTGTGATCCTGGCCGGGTGGCTGATCTATGGCGTGGTTCAGGCGTGAGTGGGAGCACGGCGGGGGAGGGTGACCGTGCAGCGACAATCGTGGGGCGTAAGCGCGGAAGACCAGATAGGAACCTACCAAGGGCAGCGGTGACGCCCTCCGGTGGGCGCGGAAACGGGTCCGTGGTCTCCCGAGCGGGTGGGAGGCACGGGCTTCAGAACAGCTTCCTTCGGGGGAGCCAAGCAGCAAGAATGCTCGGCGCGCGCCTGGTGACTGGGTCAGGGATGGCGGCAAGCCGAACCCAAGCAGGCTCGGCAGCAGGTATGCGAGCAGAACTGCTACGGAGGTGACACATGACGAGAAGACGACTGCGGGAACAGCGCAGGAAGAGCAACACGGAGGCGAGTCGGGTGAGGACGAAGCGAGGGGTGACTATCGCCATTCCGCTGGTGGTGATAGGCGTCCTCGCTGTGGGGGCCTGGCTTCTGCTTCAGAGGCGGCCAGCCAGCGCGGCGACACCAGAGGACGTCCGGGCCGAGATCATTCCCCAGGCCGGCGATCAAACCGCCTATGGCCGGCCGCTGTCCCTCGAGAACACGCAGCAGTTCATCGACTACTACGAGACTTGTTCGCTCACCGCGGCTGAGGAGCGCATGCTGGACGATGCTCTGCGCCCTCTGAAGGCGCCCTGCTGCGACGACAACCCTATGTCTACCTGTTGCTGCGACTGCAACCTGGCCAAGTCCGTGTGGGGGCTATCTAGCTACCTCATCACTGAGCAGGGCTTCGGGGCTGAGGACGTGCAGGCGTCCGCGCTTCGGTGGCTACGTTTCATCCACGGCGACTACTACGTGGGCCAGGAGTTGGCAGAGCGGGGCGTCAATCCCGCCCGGTACGGCATGCCCCAGGGAGACAGCTGCTACACGGGCAGGTGCGAACTGCCATTCGCTGAGGCCGGTTGTGGTGGGATGGCGGTGCTGAAGCAATGACCAAGATCCATCGACGAGAGGTAGGCGGGCTGCGCCTTTCGCTGTCGGTGCCAGTCCTGCTCATCGCGGCAGCCCTGGCGGTAGTCACAGCCGGCTGCCAGGGCCTGGCGGCGGCGGCGGCACTCATTCAGGGCTCGGAGCTTTCGGCCCTGGCGGTAGACGAGGCTGCGCCCCTTGATCCGGCACCTGCGGCCAGCACAGTCGATCCCACGGCGGAGCCGACAGATATCGCGGCGCCCTCAGCTGAGGCCACTGAACCCGGCACGCCGGCACCCGAATCACTAGCGACGTCCTCCCCAGAGACCGAGCCGGCATCCACTCCGGCCCCGAAGAGCGTCGCAGGCTCGGCAGCGAGCCAGCTTGCGCCGGACCTGACGCTGCCAGATCTGCATGGCAATGAAGTGACGCTTAGCGATCTGCGGGGCAAAGTGGTGCTGCTCAACTTCTGGGCGACCTGGTGACCGCACTGCCGGAGAGAGCGGTCTGCTCTCCAGAGGAGTCACGAGCGGTACCAGAATCAAGACGTTGTCATCCTCTCCGTGGACATTGCAGAGGAGAAGGAGGAGGTGAAGAGGTATGCGGAGGAGCAGGGTCTGACCTTCACCATTCTGCTGGACGAAGACAGTGCCGTGGCGAGGGCGTACCTGGTGCGCGGCATCCCAAGCACGTACTTCATCGACGGTGAGGGCATGCTGAGGATACGGCATACGGGGCCGCTGAACGACAATCTGATCAGCCAGGGCATCGAGCAACTTCTCCCGTGACTGCTCCCTGGCAGCGAGGTCGCACCCAGCACGAGCCTGCACGGAGCGGGGAAACCTGTCTGCAAGTGGAACGAGCGCGTTGCCACCGATGGTCCGGCCCAGTCGCGGCTTCCGAGACCGGGTCCGGACCGTCGGTAGCTTTCCGGCTTTCCCGATCCATCCACGAGAGATAGGCCAACCAACGGGGAGGAGTAGTTCTGGACTGGTTGGCGCGGGATCGCCTGCTCAGGGTTGGAGCGCGGGGCTAGCCATGGAGCCAACGACCCTAGGCTCCCGAAACCCCTCGACGGAGGCCGTCTGCTCGTCCCTCCCCCTGGCCCACAGGCCGTCGACGGCCAGCCGTGCTTGCCGCTCACCTGGGCCATGAGTAGCCCCAGGGGCGACCTGTTCGCCTGCCCGTTTCGAATCGGGCTCGATGCGCTGTGGGCTGGCTCGTCACCCGGCTTCTCGCGCGATTCGTGATCACTTCCGGCTTGTGGTGCACACGAACCCCAGGCGGGCGTCGCGGGCGGTTTTCGACCATTTCTCCCAGCACTCGCCCCCCCGCCATATGGCGGGGGCGTGAATCCGTCAATAAGCGCTCCCGATTTGCCGGTCGAGGGTGCTAAAATACGCTAACTACAAGGTGGATGCCGTGGCTGTGGACGCCCTGGCCGTGACCGGCGCATGCGTGAAAGCCAGGGGACGCAGGCGAAGGCTTCTGCCTGAATACCCTCGAAAGGAGATGACAATGGCTATGAGTGGCAGTGGACAGAGCAGAAAGAGCAAGAAGACCTCCGAGGACGTGCGGGCCAGAAAACGGGCCAAGTTCTCCGAGCCTGCCAAGCAGCGCTCGTTCCCGTTGACCGTGATCATCGCGGCGGGCGTCGCCATCGTATTGGGCGCCGGCTTCTTGTTGTGGCGCGGGGCTGGGGCGAGCGGGCAGGCAGCCGGAATCAGCAACGACGTGGAGCTGGTCCAGCCTGTCGTGAGCACGGAAGACACAGAAAGCGACTCAGTCCAGCTGGAAGTAGCTGCAGATCCGTCCGAGGCGTCAGCCGATGCAGCCGTCGCGGACGAGCTGGCGGACTCAGCTGAGACGGCCGTGCAGGAGGAGGTTGTGAGGCTGTCGGTGAGCACTTTCGACAACGGAAAGGCTCACTTCTATTCTCACCAGGCCGGGGACACCTTGATCGAGTACTTCGTGCTCAAGAGTAGCGACGGCGTCATCCGGGCGGCATTCAACGCCTGCGACGTCTGCTTCGAGGCCAGGAAGGGCTACCGGCAGGAAGGGGACCAGATGGTGTGCAACAACTGTGGGCTGGCCTTCCCCTCCACGATGATCAACGAGGTGAGGGGCGGATGCAATCCCGCTCCCCTGGAACGGACGGTTGAGGGCGACGAGCTGGTCATAAGTGTAGACGACATCCTTACCGGGATCGGCTACTTCGAATAGGGTGATAAGCCAATGGGTCTCATTGACATCTCCTGGGGCAACATACGGCGCCGGTTGGGAAAGACCCTTCTCTTGGTGATGGGCCTAACCATAGGAGTCACCACGGTGGTAGCCCTGCAGGCCATCACCAGGACGATGAAGGATGACGTGGGGATGAAGCTCGACGAGTTCGGCGCTAACATCCTGGTCGTGCCACGCTCTGAATCCCTCTCCCTTTCTTACGGGGGGTTGACGGTCTCGTCCGCGGCCTACGACGTGGGAGAGCTGACGGTTGGAGATGCAGAGCGCATCCTCACCATTCCCAACGCCCGCAACGTCAGCGTGATCGCGCCCAAGCTGCTCAGCGCCGTGGAGATCAAGGGGCAACCGGTGCTGGTCGCCGGCGTTGACTTTGCTTCCGAACTACGCCTCAAGCAGTGGTGGGAGGTCGTGGGCAAGGAACCCCAGTCGGATGACGGGGCAATCGTCGGCTCCCGGGTGGCATCGCTGCTGGATCTCTCCGCGGGGTCGCAGGTGCACGTGGGCGATCGCGCCTTCGAGATCGTGGCGGTGCTCGCCGAGAACGGCCAGCAGGACGACGACACGCTGTTCATCAGTCTGGACGCTGCGCAGCGGGCGCTCAACCGGCCCAACGCCATCAGCCTGATCGAGGTAGCCGCCCTGTGCACGGCCTGCCCGATTGAGAAGATGGTGGAGCAGATCCAGCAGGTGTTGCCCCAGGCGCGAGTGACGGCATTGCGGCAGGCGGTCACGCTTCGTATGGAGACCGTGGGGCAGATCAGCCGCTTTGCCTGGGCGCTCTCCGGCGTCGTGACTGTCATCGGCGGGCTGGTCGTCCTGACCACCATGCTGGGCGCGGTCACCGAGCGGCGGCGGGAGATCGGCGTCTTTCGCGCCATAGGCTTCCGTCGTGCCCATATCATGCGCGTGATCCTCGCTGAATCCGCGCTGGTTAGCCTATTGGGCGGGTTTCTCGGCTGGCTGATCGGGATGGGAGCGGCCACGCTGCTTGCGCCCGGCGTGGCGGAGATAAGCATCGCCGTGCGGTGGGACCCCTGGCTTGCCCTGTCGGCGGTGAGCGTGGCCGTCCTCGTAGGGTTGCTCTGCAGCCTGTACCCCGCTGTTCGGGCGTCACGGCTCGACCCGACGACGGCGCTTCGAGCCCTGTAGGAGGTCCTCCGCGTGATTGAACTCCACGACGTAACCAAGGTGTACAACACGGACAAGCTGCCGGTGGAAGCGCTGCGCAGCGTGGATCTGAGCATCGACGAGGGCGAGTTGGTGGCGCTGATGGGTCCGTCCGGGTCGGGTAAGAGCACCCTGCTGACCGTACTGGGCGGCATGAACCCGCCAACAGCGGGGACTGTCACGATTGACGGCATAGAGCCCTACGGCCTAGCGGTGGAACGCCAGGCCGATTTCCGCCACGAATATGTGGGGTTTGTCTTCCAGCAGTATCACCTGCTTCCCTATCTCAGTGTGTTGGAAAACGTGCTGCTGCCGTCGGCCATTGCCCGGCAACCCCGGCGGGAGAAGCGTCGCCTGGCCCAGAAGGCGCTGGAAGGGGTCGACCTGGGTGATAAGGCAGATCGGCTGCCGTCGCAGCTCTCCGGCGGCGAACAGGCGCGCGTGGCCATCGCCCGGGCGTTGGTGAACCAGCCGCCCCTTCTACTGCTCGACGAGCCAACCGGCAACCTGGATAGCGCGACCGGCACTCGTGTGCTAGAATCCATCAAGGAGCTTAACCTTGCTGGCCAGACGGTCGTGATGGTGACGCACGACCGGGATACGGCCGGGTATGCCGGACGCATCGTGCGCCTCCGCGATGGGCGGGTGGAAAACGGCGCATAGTGCCCTGCCGTGGATTCGCGCCAGGAGTGGGCTGATGGGTGATAGAATTCGCGTCTTGCTCGCTGACGATCACGTCGTGGTCCGCCAGGGGATCCGCCAATTCCTTGAGGAAGCCAGCGACATTGAGGTGGTGGCCGAGGCAGGGGACGGCGCAGAGGCCATCCACCTGGTGGATGCTGAACAGCCCGATGTGGCCGTGTTGGACATCCGCATGCCGGAGATAACAGGGGTTGAGGCCACGCGACGAATCAAGGGCCGGTACCCGGGATTGCGGGTCTTGATTCTCACGGCCTACGACGACGATCCCTACGTCTTTGCCCTGCTCGAGGCCGGGGCGGACGGCTACGTGCTCAAGACGGCCAGTGGCGACGAGCTGGTCGACGCTGTGCGCACCGTCTATCGCGGGAAGTCGGCCCTCAGTCCGGAGATCGCCAGCAAGGTGGTACGACGGGCGACAAGGGGGCGACCGGAAGGAGCCGCGGACCAAGTGGAGCCCCTCACGCCGCGCGAGATCGACGTACTGCGCCTGGTGGCCAGAGGCATGACGAACCGGGAGGCAGGGCGCGAGCTGAGTATCAGTCACCGCACCGTCCAGGGCCACCTGGCCAGCATCTACGACAAGCTCATCGTCAGCAGTCGGACGGAGGCCGTCACCGAGGCGCTAAAACGCGGTTGGATCGTAATCGAATGAGGGCCAAGGACGGATGAACCGCTTCCCGCGCGTGTTACGCAGCCTGCAAGCCCAGCTCTTCCTCTGGGCTGTGCTGCCGGTCACATTTGTGATCATCGCCCTCGCGTTTACCGGTGTCTACGCCCACCAGAGGGGCATGCGAGATTTCGTGGCGGAGCGCGATCTCTCCCTCGTCCGCATAACCACGCGCATCGTCGCGGACGGGATAGCCAGCGGCGGGGTGGGCAGCGGGGGGGAGGGTCTCGCCGACTGGGTCTCGCGGTTCGTGACAGACCACCCAGAGATGATGACGCTCATGGTCGTCGATGGGCAGGGCGACATCCTGTGGCGCCTTCGGCCTCACACCGGTCCGGCAACGATCGTATCGAACTTGAGCGCGGCGGCTCTGACGCCGCTGGCGCTGCAAGGCAGCGAAGGATCGGTGGTCGTCCCTGGGGAGTCAGGCGAGCGACTGCTGGTCACCTTCGCGCCTGTGCAAGGAGTGGACTGGACCGTGATCGCCTGGGAGCCGGTCGAGGATCTGATTGGTCCCATCTTGCGGCTCTCCAGCCTGGCGCCCGTGGTCGCCGCCGGCGCCGCTGCCCTATCGCTGCTGATCCTCGGGTTCGGCTGGCGTACTATCGTCCATCCGCTGCGCCGGCTGGCACAGGCGGCGGAACAGGTCTCCTGGGGCGAATTCTCCGCCATCACCGGTTCTGTGGGCGGCGTGCAAGAGATCCACGATCTGCAACAGGCGCTGGTGGACATGACCGACCGCATCCGGGGCTACGAGGCCGGCATGCGTGACTACCTGGCTGCCATGACGAAAGGCCAGGAGGGTGAACGGGCGCGCCTGGCGCGAGAACTGCACGACGGGCCGGTGCAGGACCTGATCGCCCTGGGCCAGAGGGCAGAGATGGCTCAACGCCTGGTCGAGCGCGGCGATGCAGAAGAGGCCGGGGTGCTGCTAAGCGAGCTCCGCTCGGCCGAGCTGGCGACCCTGAGTGAGCTCCGGCGTCTCATTGGCGCGCTAAGACCCGCCTACCTGGAGGACTTGGGATTCATACCCGCGCTGGAGATGCTGGTCAGACACGTCGCCGAACAGACCGATGCCCGCGTGCAGCTGGAAAAGGTCTGCGCAGATCAACGGCTGGCGCCAGAGGCGGAGTTGGCCGCCTACCGGATCGCCCAGGAGGCGCTGAACAACGCCGTGAACCACGCCGGTGCGGAGCGCATCGTCGTCCGTGTCCACTGCGCTGCGGACGGCATAGAACTCTCGGTGGAGGACGATGGCGTGGGGTTCGAGCTCCCGCCGCGGCCTGACGTCCTCACCCATGCCGGGCACTTCGGACTGCTGGGTATGCGCGAGCGGGTCACCCTCCTGGGGGGGCGGTTCCGCATCGATACTGCTCCCGGCGAGGGTACACGGGTTTCGATTCGCCTCCCTGCTCACTCTTCCCCTGTGTAGGCCGCTGTTCCAATAGGCCGTTCTCCCAGCAACGCCCCCCGCCAGATGGCGCTCCCTGTGGCTGCGCCTGTGTGGTACCCTATCCATACGACAAGCAAGCTAGGGAGGATGCCAAGGAGAAGTGTCATGAGAATGGGACTGGTGATTGGCGCGGCGATTATCGTTGTCGTGGGCCTCGTGTTGGCCGGGCTGGCAGCCGGATGGGCACTGTGGGGCAATCAGTTATGGGCTGCCGGGCCACCGGCCCACGTGGACTGGGGGAATCGTGGATTCGCCGGTGACAGATGCGGCGAGCCAGGATATGGTGGTGCGCGCGGAATGATGAGTGGGCCGGTGGGGCGTGGGGACTGCCCCAGCTGGGAGGACGGAGACACTGAGTACCCGGGCTCGGCTTACCAGGGCGGCCTCAACATCCAAGAAGCGGAGGAAGCGGTCGGAACGTACCTGGCAGCCCAGGGCTATTCTGATCTGGAGCTAGCCGAGGTGATGGAGTTCGAGGCCAATTTCTATGCGATCGCCCGCGAGACCGATACAGGCATAGGCGCCATGGAGCTGCTCGTCAACAAAGAGACTGGCGCAGTCGGTCCTGAGATGGGGCCGAACATGATGTGGAACGCGCGCTATGGCATGCACAGGCGGGGCGCGACGGTGGGTAGCCTGGACGCGATCAACAAGGTTTCCCCGGACGAAGCACTGGAGATCGCCCGGCGCTGGCTGGGCGCCAACCGACCGGGAGTCTTCCCCGAGGAACATGCCGATCCGTTCTACGGCTACTACACCATCCACACGGCGCAGACGGGTGAGATCGAGGGGATGCTCAGTGTCCACGGGACAACGGGTCAGGTCTGGTACCACACCTGGCACGGTCCTTTCATTCAGATGATTGAAGAGGGCGAGGCTCACTAGGGTTGTCGCAGAACTGAGTCTGCCAGGTCCCCAACTGGGCATCCTCGACTCAGGCCGCTGGAGAGCGGTGTCTACCTTCCATGTCGAAGGCTCGCGTCCCAAGGCCGGGGTTGACCGGGCCCGGGACGCCGACCATAGCAGCCTCAGGTGCATCGCACGGCCAGCACGCGCGATGCACCCGAGGCTGCTGTCTATCGACCTACTCTTGACAGCCTCGCTCAGCTTGCAGTATACTGATGACTAGCGGCGGGATATCCCTCTACCGTCGAGCACCATCTACGCCATCCTTCATGCCCGCCCCTTGACCTGTCTCCGCAGCCAGCACGGACGGTATCATCGCACACTATCTAGCCCAGGCCCGGTACACAGACCGGAGCCACGAGATCGCACAAGGGAGGGGGCTATGAAGACCGCCACGTCGGCATTCGTCCTGCTGACCGCGATGTCGCTCGCTGCCGCCGCAGCATCCTCATGGCCGCCGGCATCTGCTTCGGGCCTGGCATCCCATGGGGCAACAATGGTGGTGAGCAGCGCCGCTGACAGCGGGGTCGGCACTCTGCGCCAGGCCCTCCTGGACGCGCAGAGCGGCGACACAATCACCTTCGACACCACCCCTT
>JASFVG010000032.1:0-19248 GCA_050049955.1 Anaerolineae bacterium
GCACGTCATTCGCGAGCGCGTTGCCCAGGTTCAGGCTGAGCCGGGGGTGACCGGGGTGGTGATTACTCACGGTACCGACACGCTGGAGGAGACGGCGTACCTCCTGGATCTCACGCTTCCGGGTGAGAAGCCCGTCGTGATCACCGGGTCGATGCGGACCGCTTCCGACCTGGGCTACGAGGGATATGCCAATCTCCTGGCCGCCGTTCGCGTCGCCTCTGCGTCAGCCAGTCACGGGCTGGGCGCCGTGGTCGTGATGAACGATGAGATCCACGCCGCGCACCACGTCACGAAGATGCATACCCTTAGCCCCGCGACCTTCCAGTCACCTGCCTACGGACCCATCGGACGCGTCGAGGGCGGCGCAGTATTCCTGCACCAGCGGCCCCGGCGGGAGCACCTTCCCTGGAAAGGGCTCGACCCGCATGTGTCGCTGCTCAAGCTCGTCGTCGGAATGGGGCCCGAACCACTCGAGGATGCGGTGGCCCGTGGCGCGCGCGGGGTCGTGATCGAGGGGCTGGGTGGTGGCCGGGTGCCGCCGTGGTGGCTGCCTGGTATCGAGCAGGCCCGCCGTCAAGGGCTGCCCGTCGTGATAGCCAGCCGCTGCCCCGCCGGTCGCGTCTGGGATGCCTATGGGTACCCCGGTGCCTGTCACTCCCTGGCCGATCTCGGCTGCCTCTTCGCCAGCGGCATCAACGGGCAGAAAGCCCGGATCAAGCTCATGGTGATCCTGGCCACAGCCGCAACCGACGACGAGGTCAGGATGCTCTGGAATGGTCACTAGAAGGCGGCCCTGTCAACCAACATCGGTGCGCCATCAGCGTATTCATCACCGTATTCGTCATTGCAGTCGTCATCGTAGTCGTCATCGTAGTCGTCATCGTAGCAAAGACTTCAGTTTTTGAGATGCCGCCCGACGGATAGGCCAGCGATTGAGGAAGGAGGTGACAAACTGGATTCAATGGAACTAGCCCGACGCATCGTTGACGAAATGGCCAACAAGAAAGGCGACGACATCCTGCTGCTGGACATCAGCGACGTCACCGTCTTGGCCGACTACTTCGTGATTGGCACCACCGTGAGCAAACGGCAAACGAAAGCCATGGTGGATGGCATCGTCCAAGCCACCAAAGACGATTTTGACATTCGCCCGTGGCGCGTAGAGGGCGAGGCTGAATCGGGCTGGATCCTTATGGACTACGGGGACGTCGTTGTCCACCTGTTCGCCCCCGAGGCGCGCGCCTACTACGACCTAGAGGGGTTCTGGAAGGAAGCCAGGGTCGTCGTCCGCATGCTCTAGGTCGATACATCCAGCCACCCGGCTGGCGCCATCGGCCGCAGGATTCCCCAGTGTGAGCCGGCGCAAGACCACGCTGAAGGCCATCCTGGCCAGCGAAATCCTCACCCCCGAGCGGATCATCCGCGACGCTGCCCTGCTGATCGGAGGCGACCGCCTGATCGAGGTCGGGCGCCCCGCCGCCGAGCTGCCAGCAGAGTGCGAGGTCTTCGATGTGTCCCCGTGGCGGGTGACACCAGGGTTAATCGACCTCCATCTCCACGGCGCGGTGGGGCACAACGTCATGGGTCCGGAGTTGAGCGCGGTCGCCGCCCACCTGCCGCAGCGCGGCGTCACATCCTTCCTCCCTACGACGCTGACCGTGGGGCCTGGGGACCTGCGTGCTGCGCTCGACCAGATGGCGCAGCGCATCCTCAAGCCCCCTGCAGGCGCCCGTCCATTGGGGATTCACCTGGAGGGTCCCCATCTGTCCCCCAAGAAGGCTGGTATCGCACCCGTCCGCTTTCTCCGCCCGCTGACAGAGGCGGTCTGGCGCGAGCTTCAGACGGCGGCGCGGGGCACGATTAGCATGCTGACCTTCGCCCCCGAGGAGGGCGGTGCCGCCTTGATACCGCGCTTGATCAACCAGGGTGTCGTGCCGTCGATCGGCCACAGCGCCGCCACCTTCGAGCAAGTGACCGAATACGCCGACCTGGGCCTCCGTCACGCCAGTCACGTCTTCAACGCTATGGGACCTTTCCACCACCGGGCGCCGGGCGTCGTGGGGGCCGTGCTCTACCACCGGTCTATCGTAGCCCAGTTGATCGGCGACCTCCACCACGTCCATCCGGCCGCCATCGAGCTCCTGTTCCGGCTCAAGGGGGTGGACCACGTGGCCCTGGTGAGCGACGCCGCGCCCGTGGCCGGGCTGCCGCCCGGGGTGTACCAGTGGTACGCAGGTACGCGCGTCAGGGTACGCGAGGATGGAAGCTGTCACCTCCCCGACGGAGAGACGCTCGCAAGCTCCACTGCCTTCCTCGACCAGGCTGTGGCCAACCTGGTGGAGGTCGTGGGACTGAGCTGGCCCGAGGCCCTCCAGACAGCCACGGCGGTGCCTGGAGAGGTCCTCGGCGTGAAGCGAGGCCGGTTGCGAGCGGGTTGGATCGCCGATCTGACCGTGTGGGACGACGAGTTCCGGGCCATCGCGACGATGGTGGAGGGCCGCTGGGCCTGGCGCCGAGGGGGCGCGGACAGATTCTCGGTGTAGCCTATCCGCCTCTCTGCTGATGGTCGCGCCGCGGAACGGGCTAGGCGATCGATCTAGCGGCGGCACTCACAAACGTCTGGGGTCGTATGGCCCTGGTGTGCCTCGCCGCGGCCATACCGAACGCACTTGGTCGTGGGGGCCTATCGATTGAAGCTATCCCGTTTTCCGAGTCGACCTGGTCCTCGCCGAGACACCGCAGAGATTGAAGTCGTTGCTACAAGCTCCCCGCTGACCCGGGCTGCCGCTGCCGCGCGGGTCCCAGGAAACGAAATAAGACCCCGGCGGTCTCGATCGACCCCCGGGGTCTCGAGGCTACTCGTATATCCACGGATCGACATCCCGCGCGTATGCCAGGATCTCCTCCTCGTCGAAGAACAGCGGTACCTCGAAGGCCGCCGTCTCCGGTCCGTCGGAGCCGTGGACCAGGTTGCGTCCGATCTCCAGGCCGAAGTCGGCGCGGATTGACCCCGGTGCGGCCTCCGCTGGCTTCGTCGCGCCCATGGTGCGTCTCGCGATCTCAATGGCGTCGTTTCCCTCCAGCACCATCACAGCCACGGGACTCGACGTGATGTAGTCAATCAACGGCTCGAAGAACGGCTTGCCCTCGTGGACCTGGTAGTGTCGCTGCGCCAAGTCATCAGTGATGTGAATCAGCTTCATGGCCACGATGCGAAGACCGCGGCGCTCAAAGCGAGTGATGATCCTTCCGATCAGCCCGCGCTGTACGGCATCCGGCTTGATGATGATCAGTGTGCGCTCCAAGACTAGCTCCTCGGTTGCCTATAGCTCCGCCATCGCCTGTCTGTACATGTCCAGGGCGTCGGTGAGCCGATCGGCCTTCATATATGCGTCGCCCAATGCCTGCTTCGTGTCTGCACCGGGCCATTGCTCCACGTAGTCCTCCAGGTCCGGTATGATCTCATCGAGCAGGGAGCCGCTGGCGATCAAGTGGGCGTAGGTCTCCACAGCCTCCCCGCGCCTATCCGCCTGCCATAGCAGTCGGCCCAACTCGAGCCACGATTCGTGATCGCCTGCGTGGGCGTCGGCGTGCGCTTTTCTGGATGCGATGAAGCCCTCGACGTCCTCAAAGGCCTCGGCGACAAGGGCTTCCTCAGCAGCCACTTCGATCTCCACGGGCTCGACAAAGGGCACGGCTTCCTCTTCGACGACCGCGGTTGGGGCTTCCTCCTCCGATGGGACGACGAAGGGCGCCACGGGCTCGAACTCCTCAGGCTCTTCGACCGCCAGTGCTGGCTCGGGCAGCACTTCCACAGCCTCCTCGAGGACGTCGGTGGGAACGGGTTTCTCAGCCTCCTCTATGGCGACAGGCGCCTCGACCTCCAGGGCCGGCTCGGGCATCACCTCCACGGCCTCCTCGAGGATGTCAGCGGGAATCGGTTCCTCAGCGTCCTCGAAGCGGACAGGCGCCTCGACCTCCTCGGTCGGAGTGATCTCCTCCTCCATCCATTCCTCGTGCTCCTCGAAAACGTCAGTGGGAACGGGTTCCTCAGCCTCCTCGAAGCCGACGGGCACCTCGACCTCCTCGATCGGGGCGAATTCCTCATCCACGACCAGTTCCTCCGGCTCCTCAACCGCCAATGCAGGCTCCTGCAACGGCTCCAGCGCTTCCTCAAACGGGGCAGGTGGAAGCGGTTCGGCAACCTCATCAACAGCTATCGGCGGCTCAGCGAAGGCGGTCCAACCAAAGGCCTCTGACTCAGGCTCCGCCAAAACCTCCTCAGCAGGCAACGCCTCCTCGCGCTCCGGCTCGGCGGGACCCTCGAGGTCAGCTACGGGTTCAAGCCGCTCCTCCTCGGTCAGCCGCTCCAGCCAGCCCAGGGCCTCCCCGGCCGAGGGGATGCCCTCCTCCGCCAGTTCCTTCGCGGGCTCCTCAGCCGCCACTGGTTTCAGTACGTCAGCAGGCAGGGTATCCTCTAGCTGGACCGGCCCCTCCAGGTCCTCCACCTCCGCGGCAGGAGCTTCCAGCACCGGGGGCGGTCCAAGCTCAACCGGTGGAGCCTCTTCCTCGGCCGGCACCTCGGGTTCTGCAAGCTCCGCCCGATCCAGCAAGTCCTCTTCCTTCTCCCTGACGAGACGTTCAAGCCAGGTCAGCGTTTCGTCTCGGTAGGGCAGCTCCCCCTCTGCTTCGGGTTCTTCGACGTATGCCGCCCGCTCCTCCTCGGGGACAGGCTCCTCCGCGTAAGGTTTTTCCATCACGCCCTCGTCGATGTCCGCGCCGGCCACCAGTTCCTCGGGCGCTTCGGGAGGGGCCTCGTCCTCAAGTGGCCCATTGATCTCCAAGATCTCTGCCAGTCGTGCCGCGGACTCGGCCTCTGTCAGGAGCTCCTCGTCCTCGTCCGGAATGTCCTCCGCCAACTCCTCCAGCCAAGCTAGATCGTCGTCCTCCTCAGGCTCAAGATCCACGCCCAGCCACGGTGTCGGCTCGCCAGCAGTCTCGAGCTGCTCAACGGGAACGCCCCGCTCCCAATCGTAGGGTTTCTCTGCCATAGGCGCGGCCTCGGCAGGCGCCGCCTCTTCGAGTTCCTCTAGGGTTGGGAACGTCACCTCCGGTATCTCCTCCTCATCCCAAGGACCCACGGGAGCAACTTCTTGTGCTGTCTCCGGAACCAGCTCCTCCTCCGGAGGCGCCAGGTCCGCGAGCCAGTCGGGGATCTCGGCCGGCTCAGGTGCGCCGACTGCCTCTTCCTCGGCCAGCTCGGCCGGCACCCCTCTGACCGGTGGCTCGAGCCCGATCTCGGCCAACCACCCGGGTATCTCGTCCTCGGCCGCAGGGGCAGGAGGAGCCCCTTCTTCAGTCGGGCTGGGCGGGGCTTCTTCCTCCGACTCCAGGTCCTCGCCACCTAGCTCAGCGATCCACTCAAGGACGCCCTCTTCCGGGACGTCCTTCTCGGCTATTTCGGGTTCTGGTTCGGTCGGCTCCCCTAGCGGTGGCGCTTCCTCAGGCAGGGCCGTGGGAGCCTCGTCGGGTGCCGCAATAGCGGGCGGGTGCCCAGGCGCCTGTTCGCCCGCAATCTCCTGCAGCCACACCGGGATCTCGATCTGCGCTTCCATCGCCTCGCCAGTTTCGGCCAGGTCCATTCCCTCCACGGCGGACAGATCACCCAGCTCCTCCATCCACGCAGGACGCTCCCCCTCCGGAGGATAGGTATAGTCGAGCGGCTGGATGCTAGGAGATGCTGCCGGGAGGGGCGACGTCGGTCCGAACAGCTCTTGTGCCATCGCATTCTCTGGATCAACCGCCTCGGCTTGCTGCAGATACGCCTCGCCTTCAGGCCGGCCGCTGCTCGTCCATATCTCGCCAAGGATGAGGTTGGCCTTGAGGTTGTATGGCTGAACCTCCAGGATTTCCTGGCACACTTCGGAGGCCTCGAGTCGTTGACCGTTCCGCCAGAGCGCCTCCGCCAGCGATACCTTCAGGTCGGTGCGGTCCGGGTACTCCTGGATCAGCGCCCGCAGTTCCGTGATCGCCCGCGTGAGGAGGTCGCCCATCAGGTAGAGCTTGGCCAGTGCGCCTTGCGTGAGCTGCAAGCGCTCGGGCTCGCTGCCCTCGAGCTCGCCGTGCAGCCCGCGCAATTCCCGCGCCACCATCTCGTTATCCGTGGCGAGCTCGAAAGCACGCTCCATATACCAGATGGCTGCTCCGAGTTGTTCGCGCTGCTTGGCGAGCTCGCTCATCCCGACCCAGGCGTGTAGATGCTCCGGATCGGCGCTCAGCACGCGTCGGAACATGTCGGCCGCATGCTCGCTTTGCCCGGCTTCGAGCATCGCCTTACCCGCCAGCCAGTACCCGCCCACGTCCTTCGGATACACCTCCAGGACGCGCCGGACGTGGGCAATGGCCTCCCGGTAGCGGCGGCGCTCGATCGCACGTTCGATCTGCTGACGATACTCTGCGAGGGGAATCTCATTCACGGCTGCACCTCCGACCGGGTAATAACGCGTTGCAGTGGCCACGGCGTCCAGCTCAACATCCGCATACAGCCCACGGACGGGCACTCACGTCACGACAGATTATCCGATATCTGCCACAAAAAGTCAATCGAGGTTATGCAGCTTCCGTAGGTCTTCAATCAACGATCCCAGAGCTCGCTCGGAGCGGGGAGAGGGGCCCAGGGGATCTACCAGGGTACTATGCCCCAGCATAGCATAGAGTGCATTCGCCACGCCGTAGGCCAGAGCGTCCAATTGGTAGCCGCCCTCGAGAGCAAACACGATCCGACGGTCACACAGGTCGTCCGCGATCCTGACGAGCTGTCGCTGCAGGTGGGCGTATCCCGTCAGGGAGAGGCTCATGTGGGCCAGTGGGTCGGTCCAGTGACCATCGTAGCCGGCCGAGACGAGAATGAGGTCAGGGTCGAAGCGTTCTGCCAGCGGCCACACCAGCTCGCTGAAGACTCGTGAGTAGCCCTGGTCGCCCACGCCGGTCGGCAGGGGAACGTTGAGCACCGTACCTGCCCCCCCGTTGTGTCCTGTGTCTGTCGCGGCACCAGTGCCGGGATAGTAGGGATACTGGTGCGTAGAGAAATAGAACACGTCAGGATCCTGGGCGAAGATATCCTGCGTTCCGTTGCCGTGGTGCACATCGAAGTCGGCGATGAGGACGCGGTCAACACCATTTTGTGACAGGGCGGCCCGAGCGGCAATGGCCACGTTGTTGAAAAGACAGAAACCCATAGCCCGCCCCGCCGTGGCGTGGTGACCGGGCGGGCGCACCAAGGCGAAGGCCTGTCCGATCTCGCCGTCCAGCACGCCTTCCACGGCCCGAACCAGACCGCCTGCGGCCATGAGCGCTGCCTCGAAGGATCGGGGGGAGACGTACGTATCCATGTCCATGTGGCCACCCCCGCTGTGGGCGACATGCCTCACCCGGGCGACGTGTCCCGCGGTATGGACACGAAGGAGCTCCGCCTCCGTTGCCGGACGAGGATGCAACAGGGCGAGCGTCGATAGGATGCCCAGTTCCTCCAGGGTGTGGAGGATCCGCTCAAGTCTCTGCGCGTTCTCAGGGTGACCAGGCTGGTTGTGTTCCAGGTAGATGGGGTCGTAGACGTAGGCGACGTCCATAGCATGACTCCGGGCATTGCACGGCACGCGTACGCTGCAATCGGACAAGAGCATTATACTTGTCTGCATCAACGTGTCAATGCCCACCGACCACGGGGCCCACAGATCGTGGGGCCCACAGATCGTGGGGCCTACAGTCGGCAGGGCCTGCAGACCAGGGGCTTGGCATTTGCAGGCGTCTCTGATGGGAGTATAATACTGACCGGCAGTCAGTTACTCGATCTGGGAACGTCTTGGAGTGGCTGCGGAGTGCAAACATCGGACTGCTCTTGGGGTCGCCCTGGCGAGGCCTTGATAGGCCAGGGTGATTCGTGAGCAGGGTTGACTGAGGACCCCTGCAAGGAGGCGAGCATGGAATTCGGTTGGACCGAGGAGCAACGCCTGTGGCGCCGCGCTGTACGCGACTTCGCTCAGCACGAGATCGCACCCCGCGTGCGCGAGATCGACACCGACGAGCGGATTCCCCAGGATATCGTGCACGGCATGGCCGAGATGGGCCTGCTGGCGCCCATGGTCGGAGAGGAGTACGGTGGCGCGGGGGCCGACTGGATGATGGCCACCATCGCCGCCGAGGAGCTGGGACGGGCCGACATCAGTCTGGCCATTCCCGTGCTCTATCTGGTGGAGGCAGCCTGGGGCTTCATCTTCTACCGTTACGGCAGTGATCGGCTGAGGGAGGCGTACCTACCGCGGGTGACGCGAGGTGAGGCCTTTCTCGGAATCTCGACCACGGAGCCGGGCGGTGGGTCTGACATCCTTGGGGCCTGTCGCACACGCGCCGAGATGGACGGAGACCAGTGGGTGTTCAACGGCGAGAAGACGTACACTAGCGGTGTCCGCGAGTCGTTGGCGTGGGGGGGGATCCACCTTCTTCTGGCGCGCACGAATCCGGATGAGACCGCCGGCCACAAGGCCTTCACCTTCTTCGCCCTGCCGCTCAAGGGGACCGAGGGCATTACCCCCACCTATTTCGAAGACATGGGGCGTATGGGCATCTCCACCGGCGGGTTTGCGCTGGAGGACGTGCGGCTGCCATCCGACCATCAGGTGGGCGAGCTTGACCGCGGCTTCTATCACGCCATGGAGGGGTTCTCCGCGGCGCGCACCCTTATCGGCGCAACGTGCGTTGGGGCTTCGGAGGCCGTGCTCGAGATGGGCATGGAGCATATCAAGATGCGCGAGGCCTTCGGACGGCCGATCGCCAGCTTTGAGGGCGTGCAATTTCCTTTGGCCGATCTGTATACCGACCTGGAGAGCACACGGCTAGCCACCTACAAGTCGGCGTGGACGATGGACCGCCTGTACAAGGACGGCACGGCGACCCACCACGACATCGCCCTGGCGGCGGCTATGGCCAAGCTGAAGGCCCCCCGCCTGGGCTTTGAAATCATGAACGAGGTGGCCGACTGGTTCGGCGCTATGGCGTACACCAAGGAGTGCCCTGTGGAGATGGGCATCCGCGGCATTCGCTCCTACTCCATCGGGGCGGAGGGCACGCCGAACATCATGCGCATGATCATCGCCCGGGAGCTTCTGGGAGCTGACTATCTCCCAACCCTCTACACGGAGAAGGCATGACGCCCGGAGCGGCGGTTGACCGCCCGATCAGCGTATAAGCCCCGAGCGATGGACGCCCGGCGCCAGCTGGCGGTAGGCGGATTGAGGGTGGTGAACAAGACTTAGGTTGGTGCGCATCGCTAATCTGCGCGCACCCAATACCCCACACTGACAAGGAGGTGTCCCTTGCACATCGTAGTATGCACCAAATACACACCCGACTCCGAGGCCAAGATGTCGGTGGAGGAGGGAGGGAACGTCTCATGGGGCGATTCGCCCCTGATCCTCAACCCCTGGGATGAGTATGCCGTGGAGGAGGCCCTGCTTCTCCGAGACGAACACGGCGGCACCGTTACGACGATCTCCATGGGGCCCGAGGAGGCATTGGAGGCACTCAAGCACGCCGTTGCCATGGGTGCGGATGAGGCCATTCGAATCTGGGACGACGCCTGTGCCGGCTCTGACACGCTGGCCACCAGCTATGTGCTCGCGAAGTCGATCGAGACCATGGGTGATGTAGACCTGGTGCTGTTCGGCAAGTCCGCCATTGACGCGGAAACCTGGCAGACGGGTGTGGCCGTCGCCGCGCGACTAGGCGTGCCATCGCTGATGTACACGATCAAGATCGACGCGCTGGACCCAGACCAGAAATCGATCACCGTCGAGCGGCTGCTCGAGCAGGGGCGACAGGTCGTGGAGGCCCCACTCCCTGCGGTCGTGGGAACGACCAAGGGCATCAACGAGCCTCGCTATACCTCCTTCATGGGTATCCGCAAGGCGGCGAAGATGGAGTATCCCCTCTGGTCGCTGGCTGATATCGATGCGGATCCTGAGCTGGTCGGACCGAGTGGATCCGGGGTACGCTGGCCCGTGGTCTTCCAGCCCCCGGTTCGCGAGGGCGAGGCGGATATCATCGAGGCCGAGACAGCGGAAGAAACGGCCGCGATCCTGGTCGAGAAGCTCTTGGCCGAGAAGGTGATCTAGGGGACGAGCGACATGACAAAGGATATCTTCGTCTGGATAGAGCAGTTTGACGGTGAGGTCATAGGCGCTTCGTGGGAGGCGCTCGGCGCCGCCCGCGCTCTAGCGTCCAAGCAGGGCGGCGACGTGGTTGCGTGCGTGCTCGGTGACGGCGGACTTGAGGCTCTCGCGCAGGAGGCCATCACGTATGGCGCCGACAAGGTGTTAGTGGCCAGCGACGCGACCCTGTCCCACTTCCGCCTGGAACCGTATGCGGCGCTGCTGGGACGCGCGATTGAGGAGTACCAGCCGGATACCATCCTCCTTTCGGCCACGTTCCGGGGTCGCGAACTGGGGCCGGCGCTTGCGGTGAAGCTAGAGACAGGCTGCATCGCGGACTGCACAGAGCTGGGCTTTGAAGGCGACCAATTGATGGCCACCCGCCCCATCTACGCGGGGAAGCTGATGTCCAAGTGCACCATTCCGGACCGGCGTCCGCGCATCTTCACCACGCGCGTGCGCGCCTTCCCCAGACCAGAAGCGGATGCCGGCCGCGACGGAGAGGTAGTCGGGCTCGAGCCGGCCATGGCGGAGGAAGAGATCGCAACGAAGGTCGCCGGTTTCAAGGAGAGCGAGGGTGGCGTCAGCCTCGGCGATGCCGCCATCATCGTCTCGGGGGGGCGCGGCGTCGGCGGCCCCGAGGGTTACGCACCGCTGCGAGAGTTGGCACAGATGCTCAACGCAGCTATGGGGGCCTCCCGTGCAGCCGTGGATGCGGGCTGGATTCCCTACGAGCATCAGGTGGGTCAGACGGGTAAGACCGTCAGTCCGGATCTGTACGTCGCCTGCGGGATCTCGGGCGCGATTCAGCACCTGGCCGGGATGCGGACGAGCAAGGTGATCGTTGCCATCAACAAGGATCGCGAGGCGCCCATCTTCAAGATGGCGAACTACGGCGTTGTCGGTGATCTATTCGAAGTGATCCCAGCGCTGCAAGCAGCCCTGGCAGAGAAGATCGACTAGGGCCCCGCCAGACCGCGGCCGTTGGCGGGCATCGAAAGACGCGAGGAAAGCCCCGTCCCCCTCGGGAGGCGGGGCTTTGCTTGTCCCTGAAGTTGGCCTGTGCTATAATCAGCCTTCATCAGAGACCAAGGGAGGTATTGTGCGTCGGGCAACAGAACAGCGGAACCGCATCGTGGCCTGGGTGATCAGCGTGCTGGTTGTCCTTAGCATGGCGCTGAGCATGGCCGGGTCGCTCGTGACATCTCGCCGTCGGGTCACCCCGACGGCTCTCCCGTCCCCCACGACGCTCCCGACAGAGACGCCAACTCCCGGCACGACATGATGGGCGAGGCCTCGCACGGCGTAGATGAGGTCAAGGACGCGGTTTGACGATGGATTGCCTCGCAATGACGACCAGCCAGATGGGTTTCCAAGGCCTCAGGGCCAGCGCGGATCGCTGCAAGGGCATTGCAGCCTCATCTCCTCACCCCTCGGGAATGTGCTGCTCCCGGCTCGGCAATGCGGGGGCCAGAAGCCAGGTCCGGGATACCCAGCAGATGCCGCCGACCAGTGGCAAGGTGCTGGCACGTGGAACCGAGGACGCGGCCCGGGCCGCCTTCACCAGCCACCCTCGGCGGGTGGGGAGAACAAGCAATGGGTAAGAACGGTTTGAAGGTCCTATTCCTGTCGGCTGAGGCCGTACCTTTTGCCAAAGTTGGCGGTTTGGCTGACGTGGCCGGATCCCTTCCCAAGGCGCTCAGGGACCTGGGACACGATGTCAGGCTCGCAATCCCGCGATATGGCACAATCAGCAGCGAGGCGTTCAAGCTGGAGAAGATAGGGGAGCCTTTCCGCGTTCCTGCGGGGGCGGGAAAGGAATACGTCCATCTGATTCGCAGCACTATGGGGCAAGGCGTTCCGGTTTACCTCTTGTGGAACGAGCACTACTTCAGCTCCCGCGAGAAGGTCTACGGATTCGAGGATGATGCGCAGCGGTTCGCCGTCTTTGGGCGGGGCGCGCTCGCGGCCCTCCGGGTGTTGGACTGGAAACCGGATGTCATACACGCCAATGATTGGCACACCGGCCTGGTTCCCACCTGGCTCGAGGTAACTGGATGGCGGGATCCCTTCTACAGGGAGATCGCCACGCTATTCACGATCCATAACCTGGCCTATCAGGGCATCACGGGGCGACTCATACTGCGGTTCGCAGGAATGGAGGAGGTGGAGCACCTCTCCGTCGAGCCGCCCGGGGATGTGAACTGGATGGCCCAGGGACTGGCGCATGCGGACGTGATCAACACGGTTAGCAAGCGCTACGCCCAAGAGATCCTTACGCCTGAGATGGGGATGGGACTCGACCCGTTGTTGCGGCAGCGAGAGGAGCTGTTGCACGGCGTGCTGAACGGGCTCGACTACGATGCGTGGAACCCGGCTACCGATCCAGCAGTACCTCATAGCTTCGATGCAGACAAGCTGGGGCGCCGTGCCGCAAACAAGATTGCCCTGCAACAACAGACCCGGCTGCCCGTGCGGAGTGAGACGCCCCTGATTGGCATGGTCTCACGTCTCGACCACGTCAAGGGCATGGAGCTTATGGAGCCCGTTCTGACTTGGCTCCTTCAGAACCGGGATGCCCAGTTCGTCGTCCTGGGTACCGGCGATCCCAAGTACCATCAGATGTTCGAGGGCATCCACCAGCGGTATCCGGACCGGATGCGGGCTTTCTTGAAGTTCGACGGGGTCCTGGCCCGACGCATCTATGCAGGCTCGGACATGTTCCTCATGCCCAGTCTAGTCGAGCCCTGCGGGCTGGGCCAGATGATCGCGATGCGCTATGGCAGCCTGCCGGTGGTACGGGAGACCGGTGGTCTGGCTGACACTGTCTCAGATCTCACGCTCAACCCCGGGCAGGGCACCGGCTTTGTGTTCGCGCCTACGACCCCCGAAGGGTGCCAGGATGCCCTCCAGCGAGCCTTTGAGCTCTACCAGGACAAGGAAGCGTGGCGTGCTGCCCAGGTCCGCGGCATGCAGACCGACTTCTCCTGGACAGCGTCCGCCAACGAGTACGTCGAGCTGTATCGAAAGGCCATCGAACTGCATCAGCTCTAACGGGAGCCTGGGTCGGCTCGCCGTCATGTCGCTGCTCACGTTCGTACGGGAGCTCCGCGTCAGCAGAATGAGAGGTTACCTGAGCCCCCCGCCGGAAACAGGTTGGAGGGGTTTGTTTGTGGGTTCGGTCGCTGACGAGGCCATCATCCTTCCCCGCGGCAGCCGGATGCGCGATCTGCATTGAGATTGGGTTTGACGGCGGTCCAACTGGCTTTCAATGCGATGCCCGAACGGTTCACACTGGTCTCCGCCGTGCACCTTCTCCTCTTTCGCGATGGGCAGGTCCTGCTTCTTCGCCGCTGCTGCACCGGCTACGAGGATGGCAACTATAGCGTGGTCGCTGGCCATCTCAATGGGGGCGAGGAGATCAAGGCTGCCGCCATCCGTGAGGCAAGGGAGGAGACGGGGATCGAGATCACGCCGGAGGACCTACGGGTTGTTGGGGTGATGCACCGACGTTCAGATGATGAGCGGATCGACTTCTTTCTGGAAGCGAGTTCCTGGTCCGGGCGGATCAGGAACCGGGAGCCCCAGAAGTGCGATCAACTGAGGTGGTTCGACTTGGACGGGCTGCCCGACAACGTGGTCCCATATGTGCGCCGAGCGCTGGAGAACACGCGCCAAGGGCGTTGGTTCGACAGCTTTGGCTGGTCGTAGGCCTTTCTGGAGTTCGCGTGCCGCACCACCGTCGCTCTGTGACTAGATATGGGGCTGAGGGTCGCCGTCACTCCGGGTCGAAGCTAGCAGTGTGACTCCTGGTGTGCAAGAGGTGCTACGCCTTGGCGTCGTCGACGGCCGGAGATGCTTGGCCGGCCAGCAGATTCGCTCCCCAATCCCGCTGCGATCGGCTGGACATCGGGTCAGCGTAGCCACTCGCGCAGCCGAGGAATTCAGGGCGTCAGATCGGGTTTCGTCTTCAGGTGAGTCTATCTCAGCGGTTTGGCGATGAGGGATCAAGGTGTGATCCAGCCACGACGTGATCTAGAAGAGGACATGGGAGGGGGAATGACCGAGCGATCAATTCAACCTGTCTGGACGATTGATGCAGCTGCCTCGCTGCAGGATATATTGGACGATCCGAGCTGCCCGGAACTGCTGCGCCGGGCCGTGCGCGAGACGCGGTCGTGGCAGATTCGGAACGAAACATCCGTCCTCAGGGTAATCAAGGCGTCTCAGCTTATGCCACAGTGCCTGGCGACCCTACTCGCGCTCCGCGCTGGTGTGACCCTGGAGGGGCTCGGAGAGACGCCACTGGAGGAGCTGATCCCGCAAGGGGTCAAGGGGCGGATCACAACGCTGCGCATCCCAACGCAGGGCACCTCAGTGCGGTGGGGCGAGGCGCACGTGGCCCGTGCTCCCGCCGAGGAGCCGATCGTGGCAGCCGTGGCGGCGGTGAAGATGAGTGACCAGCGCGTTGAGGCGGCCCGGGTGGCCCTGTCGGGCACGTGGCCCGAGCCGGTCAGACTGGCCAGGGCGCCTGGCATGCTGATCGGGGGACCCCTGAGCCCGGAGCGTATCGAAGCGGTCGCCGTGGCTGTGGAGCAGGAGGCAGACCCGCGAGGGGACTTCATGGGCAGTGTGGCCTATCGTCGGGCTATGGCGCGGGTGCTGACACGACGGGCCCTTGAGGCCTGTGTCGCTGCGCCTACGGCAGGAGGTAAACAATGAGCATGGACCAGCTGCAAACCATCGCGGTGACCATCAACGGCCAGAAGCGGACCCTGCCCGTCCGTCCTGCCGACACGCTGCTGGACGCGCTGCGTGGCGCATCGTACACCAGTGTCAAGTATGGCTGCGGGACGGGCGACTGCGGCGCCTGCACCGTGCTCCTGGACGGCAGCCCGGTGCACAGCTGCCAGATGCGCGCCTTGGAGGCCGATGGGCACGACGTTTTCACTGTTGAGGGTCTTGCGCCTTTCCCTGCGCGATCAATCTACGATCTGCACCCGTTGCAGCAGGCCTTCGTCGAAACTGGTGCCATTCAGTGTGGCTATTGTACCCCAGCTCAGATGCTGGTGGCCAAGGCGCTGCTCGATCGCAATCCCGATCCGACAGCAGAGGAGATCGCAGACGCACTTCAGGGTGTCCTCTGCCGGTGCACAGGCTACGTCAAGATCGTTCAGGCGGTTCAGCGCGCGGCGGCTCTGCTCAGAGGTGAGGAAGTCGAGCCCTTCCGGCACGTGGAGGCCGTGCTTGGCAGGGGCGAATCGCCTGCCCAGCTCTTGGGCGAGTACTACAACACCCCCAGCGACGGGCGTCACCCGCTGACGCCCCTGGTCATCACACCGCCGGGGATGGCCTCACTGGACGTGGTTGGGCAGTCAGAGTTAAAAGTTGACGGCATCAAGTTGGCTGCTGGGCTCCCGGTCTTTACGGACGATGTCAAGTTGGAGGGCATGCTGTACGGGGCCCTCCTTACCAGCCCACACGCTCACGCCCGGATCCTCAGCATAGATGCTAGCAAGGCACGCGCGCTGGAGGGCGTCCATGCGGTTCTGACGCACGAGGATATCCCGCGCGTCAAGTACGCCTCAGGGGGACAGAGTTACCCGCAGCCCCCGCCGTTCGACCAGGTCTGCCTTGACGACAAAGTACGCCACGTCGGTGACCGTGTGGCTGTCGTCGCGGCCGAGACCCCCAGGCTGGCGCGCAAGGCGCTGCGTCTGATCGACGTCGAATACGAGGTGCTGCCCCACGTACTCGACGCGGAAGCGGCCAGGACGGGGGAGGCCCCCGTCATCCACGATGAGGTGGACACGGACGGCATCTACAACGCCCGTCACAATATCGTCCACCACATCAATGCGGCTGAGGGCGACTATCACGAGCAGTGGGGCAGGGCGGACGTGGTCTTCGAGCGCGAATACAGCACCTCCCAGCAGCAGCACGCGCACATCGAGCCGCATGTCTGCATCACCTACTGGGATGAGGACAGCCGGCTGGTGGTCCGGTCGAGCACCCAGGTCCCCTTCCATATCCGTCGCATGCTTTCGCCCCTGATCGGCCTTCCCGACAAGGACATTCGCGTGATCAAGCCCCGCATCGGCGGCGGCTTTGGCAACAAGCAAGAGATGATCCTAGAGGACCTCTGCGCCCACCTGACCGTCGCCACAGGCCGGCCTGTGCGTATGGAGTACAACCGCCGCGAGGAGTTCACGAGCTCGCGCAGCCGCCACCCGACAGTCCAGCGATTCCGTGTGGGGGTCACGGAGGAGATGGAGCTTGTGGCCACAGAGCTCGACCTGTTGGGCGATACCGGAGCCTACGGTACCCACGGCCTGACTGTCAACATGGTGGCCGGGCAGAAGGGCCTGACCCTTTACAACACGCCATATACCGAGTTCGTGTGTGACGTCGTCTACACCAACAAGCCCACGCCCGGGGCGTTCCGTGGGTACGGCGCCATGCAGTGCTTCTTTGGCATTGAGACGCTCATGTCCGAGATCGCCGACGCCATGGGTTGGGACGTGATCGAGTTCAAGCGCAAGAACTGGATCAAGGAGGGCGAGGAGATCCTCATGGCCAAGGCCCTCGGTGAGGGCCGCGAGGGCTTCGAGCAGCGCATCCGCTCCAATGGTCTTGATGAGTGCGTGCGCGTGGGGGTCGAGGTCACGGATTGGTACGAGAAGCGCGGCAAGCTCAACCTGGGAGTTCAAGGTCCGGTCCGCCACGGCATCGGAATGGCTGTGATGGGCCACGGCAGTGGAATCGCGGGCCTCGACATGGCGGCGGCCACAATCAGGATGAACGACGATGCATCCTTCAACCTGCTGATCGGCGCGACGGACATCGGCACCGGCTCTGACACGATCCTGGCCCAGATGGCCGCCGAGGAGCTCGGAATCCCCGTCGACGATGTGATCGTCTACTCTTCTGACACCGACTTCACACCCTTCGACAAAGGTGCATATGCATCCAGCACGACCTACATCAGTGGGGGAGCGGTCCGCAAGGCGGCGCGGAAGGCGGCGGAGCAGATCAAGGAGCACGCCGCGGCTATGCTGGGGCTCGACTACCCCCCCTACAACCAGGGGAAGGAGGGAGAAGGGTGGGCGCTGCGCGACCGGAAGGTCATCGCCCCGGACGGGAGGAGCCTTACGCTCAAGCAGGTATCGCTCAGCAGCATCCACCAACAAGACCAGCACCAGATCGTGGCCAGTGCCTCCCACATGAGCTACGAGAGCCCTCCGCCGTTCGGTGCCCAGTTCGTCGAGCTGGCGGTGGACATCGAGACGGGGCAGGTTACTGTCGAGCGCGTGGTGACGGTGGCTGACATTGGGCGCGTGATCAACCCCATTACTGCCTCCGGTCAGGTGGAGGGTGGCGTGGCGCAAGGTCTCGGATTCGCGCTCTGCGAGGACATGGTCTACGACGAGGCCGGGAGACTGGTCAATCCGCGCCTCGGCGCCTACCATGTCTACAAGGCGAACGAAATGCCCGAGATGGATGTCATATTCGTGCAGACCGATGAGCCCACCGGCCCGTTTGGGGCCAAATCGGTGGCCGAGCTGGCGATCGACGGCATTGCGCCAGCGGTGGCCGATGCTATCCACGATGCCACTGGCGTCTGGTTTCGGGACGTTCCCTTCACTCCCGACCGCGTCTGGCGCGCCCTGGCGGAGGCGGATGCATGATCGTTTTCGGGCCCATCCCGTCGAGACGCCTTGGTCGCAGTCTGGGCATCAACAACATCCCGCCCAAGGTCTGTACCTACTCCTGTGTCTATTGCCAGGTGGGGCGGACGACGAGGATGCGAGTGGAACGTGGGCCCTTCTACCCACCGGAGGAGATCGCCGAGGCGGTCCGCCGTAGAGTCGAGAGCGTCCGAGCGACGAACGAATCGATCGACTACGTCACCTTCGTGCCCGACGGGGAACCGACGCTGGACGTCAATCTGGGCCGGACCATCGATCTCCTGCGCCCTCTGGGCTTGAAGACCGCCATAATCACCAACAGCTCCCTGATGTGGCGGGCCGACGTCAGGGCGGACCTGCTCAAGCTCGATCTGGTCTCCGTCGGCGTCGACGCTGCCCGGTACGAGCCCTGGCACCGGGTGAATCGGCCGCACGGCAGGTTGCAGCTCGATGGCGTCCTGGATGGTCTGCAGACGTTCGCGAACGCGTATGAGGGAAAGCTGATCTCGGAGACGATGCTGGTAAGGGGCGTCAACGACAGCGAAGAGAACGTCACCGCGGTTGCCCGCTTCCTAGGCCAGCTGAAGCCCGCCAGGGCTTATTTGGCCGTGCCTACGCGGCCACCGGCCGAGGCCTGGGTGTGTGCACCTAGCGAAGCAGTCATCAATCGCGCCTACCAGATCTTCAGCGATAGGTTGGACCGCGTCGAGTATTTGATTGGTTACGAGGGTGCGGAGTTGTCGTCCACTGGCGACGTCGTCGAGGACTTGCTGAGCATCACAGCCGTCCATCCTATGCGTGCAGATGCGGTGCGTGATCTTGTGGCCAGAGCGGGGGCCGACTGGTCCACCGTCGATGGGCTGGTCGATCGGCAGAGACTCGTGGCCACGCGCCATGGCGGTCGGACGTTCTACCTGCGGAAGCTAGCTGTGAGGGGCAGCTAAGCCAGCTACTGGCGAGCGGAGGGCCCCCAAGTCGAGGATCCGGGAGCAGAACCCAGGAGGGTGAATTGGCCAGCGATCTGTTTAGGGTGGCGACCTACAACGCCAACTCAATCCGTGCCCGCATGGATTTCATTCTGCCTTGGCTGGAGCAGAAGCAGATTGACGTGCTATGCGTGCAGGAGACGAAGGTGCAGGATGCGGACTTCCCAGAGGAGCCGATCCGTGATGCTGGCTACCACGTGGTCTACCGCGGGCAGAAGGCCCACGCCGGCGTGGCGATTGTCGCCCGGAGCGAGCCGCAGGACGTGGCCTATGGCTTTGATGAGCCACCGCTGGAGGGGTCACCCGATGGAGCCTTGGATGAGCCACGCCTCATCAGGGCTGTCATCTCCGGCGTTCCCATGGTGAATA
>JASFVG010000033.1:0-19212 GCA_050049955.1 Anaerolineae bacterium
CTTCAGCAGCCCACGGCTGGTCAGATCCGCCTAGCGGGCGAAGCTGTTGATCGACCCAACCGCAACGTTGGCTTCGTGTTTCAGGAACCGACGCTGATGGATTGGCGCACGGTCCGGGACAACGTGACATTGCCCCTCGAGGTGAAGGGATGCAGGAGGGATAAGGCCAGCCGGGAGGCGCAGGCGCTGCTCGACCTGGTGGGATTGGAGGGCTTCGAGGATGCCTTCCCGGCTCAGCTATCTGGTGGGATGGCCCAACGGGTGGCTCTGGCCCGGGCTCTAGTGCACGATCCGCAGCTTCTGCTCCTCGATGAGCCGTTTGGCGCATTGGATGCACTGACCCGGGAGCGAATGGGGCGCGAACTGCTGCGCATCTGGAGAGCTCGTCGAAAGACGGTCGTGTTGGTCACGCACTCCGTTTCGGAGGGCGTCTTCCTTGCTGATCGGGTCCTAGTGCTTGGGCCGCGCCCGGCAACGGTCGTATTGGAGGTGCCCGTCGACCTGCCGCGTCCACGGACAGAGGGGGAGCGGGAGGCCCCTGCTTGCACCTTGGTGTCGCAGTTGGTGCGAGAAGCACTGAACCGGGTTGGCGTGTGATGGTCTATGCGTTGCGCCCGCTGGACAGCCCTTGGTCTCTGCCGCCTCAGGTGACAATGGCCACCCAATGGGAGGAGGCCGTACGGTAGCTTGCCTTCCTGCCCCTGCCAGGCTAGCCAGCTCGCAAGCCCGGGAAGCTACGCTCTGGCTGCGGCGAGAGACGCGCCCTCCTGCAACGCCCGGCCCGTTCTCTCCGTCGTGCTGGGCCCTGACCGTTGGCATTCCGTCCGCCAGGACGGGACCACCCCGCGTCGTGGCAGCTAGCTGGCTGGTGCTGCGAGCAATCCCCGGGAGAGGAGGCGCCACAACGGTCCGACAAGGGACCACCTAATCCACCAAGGCCAACGGGACACCATCACCAGGTCAGACCTGGCGCCTCGATCGTTGACGACGGGGGACCATTCAGATATAATGACTGGCGATAACGTGGAGCGATTGGGAGAGGTTGCCCGGTGACCAACTGGAAGAGGATACGCCGTAGACTGCGGAAGCCCTTCCGCTCCGTTGCCCAGTGGTTGCCCGTGGGGATGGGCGTCAAGCGCTGGCTGCTCGCCGTGGTCGTGGGCGTCGCGCTGCTGAGCCTGGGCTTCAGCTTTCTGCTCCGGCAGCTTTATCCCCTTCCCAGCATCTTCTACTACCTGACGCTCCAATTCATACCACGGAGCGTGCGCGCATGCCTGTTCTTCCTCGTCGGCGTTGGCGTCACGGTGGTCGGACTGGTCGGCCTCAACCGGTCCCTGCTGCGACCTTTCGTGGACCCGAAGCCACAGACGGTCGTCAAGGCCCTCCAGCGGTATCGCCGTAGAGAGCGGGGCCCCAAGATCGTTGCCATCGGCGGAGGACACGGTCTCGCTACGCTGATACGCGGTCTGAAGGAGCATACGGCGAACATCACCGCCATTGTCACGGTCGCCGACGACGGAGGGAGTTCTGGACGGCTGCGGAGGGAGCTAGGTGTCCTACCGCCAGGAGACTTCCGGAACTGCATTGCTGCGTTGGCTGACGATGAGGCGCTCACGACGCATCTGTTCCAGTATCGCTTCGGGAATGGCAGCGGTCTCAACGGCCACAGCTTTGGCAATCTTTTCATCACTGCAATGGCGGAGGTGACGGGGAGCTTCGAGCGGGCAATTCTGGAATCAGGGCGGGTCCTGGCAGTGCAGGGGCAAGTGGTGCCCAGTACCCTGCGGGACGTGACGCTGACCGCCGACCTGCGCGCTGAGCCGCAGACGCTGGCAGTAGAAGGCGGGTCGCCCAAAGTGAGCCGGGTGAGTGGTGAATCGAACATCCCTGAGGCAGGGGGTGCCATCGAGCGCGTCTACCTCGATCCCAGCGACGCGCCCGCATACCCGGGTGCACTACATGCCCTTCTGCACGCGGATCTGATCGTGGCTGGCCCGGGCAGTCTATACACCAGTGTCCTGCCCAACCTGCTCGTGCCGGGGGTGGCGCAGGCAGTGGCAGCAAGCCGGGCCCAGAAGGTTTATGTCTGCAACGTTGCGACGCAGCGCGGTGAGACTGACGGATACAGCGTGGCCGATCACGTTGCGGCACTAAGTGCCCACGTTCAAGGTACGCCCTTCCCCGTGGTGCTGGCGAATCACAACATAGATGTCGCCCTTGAGAGCGCACCCGGGGTGGAGTTGGTGGCCCCGGAACTCCCAGCTGATGAGGGATACCGCGTGGTGACGGCCGACCTGGTTGACGAGCTGCATCCTTGGCGTCATGATAGCGGTAAGCTTGCGGATGCACTGCTACGTCTTCTCGAGGATGGTTAGGTCTTCGGCGCGAGGCAGTCGTTCGTGTCCTCGGCGAAATGAGGGTCAGCGGATAGGTGGTAGGGTACGTTTAGATCGCCTGAGGAAGGTTGTGGATTAGGAGCGCTTACCAAGCAAGGAGAGAGAAAATGACCAAAGTAGCGATCAATGGGTTCGGAAGAATCGGGCGAGCAGCGTTCAAAGTGATTCTTGATACGCCAGAGCTGGAACTAGTGGGCGTCAATGACATCATGCCGCTTGACAACCTAGCCTATCTCTTGAAGTATGACACGGTCTACGGACGGTATGACAAGAGTGTGGTGGTCGGTGAAGATGCCCTGGTGGTGGATGGCAAGCAGTACGACTTCTTCAAGGAGAGGAACCCCGCCGATCTTCCCTGGGGCGAATTGGGGGTTGACATTGTCTTCGAGTGCACCGGCCTGTTCCGCCACCTGGAGGGCATAAAGAGACACCTCGACGCTGGGGCAAAGTTCGTCATCCTGTCGGCGCCGGCCAAGAGCGAGGACATTCCCACCGTCGTCCACGGCGTCAACGTCCCCGAGGACGCGTCGCTCCCCTACCTCTCGTGCGCGAGCTGCACCACGAACTGCATCGCACCTGTCGTCGAGGTCATGATGCGCCGGGTCGGCGTGGAGAACGCCATCATGACGACGATTCACGCCTACACCTCTACTCAGGCCATTGTCGATGGTCCCAACAAGAGCTTCCGACGGGGCAGGGCGGGCGCGGCGAACTTCATTCCCACGTCCACCGGTGCAGCGATCGCGACCACCAGAGTTCTCCCCGAGCTCCAAGGGCGGTTCGATGGCGTCGCGGTCCGGGCACCAATCCCCGTAGGTTCCATCTCTGACATCATCTTCGTGACCAAGCGAGAGACCAGCGTCCAGGAGATCAACGACATCTTCCGGGAGGAGGCCGCTAGCGAAAGGTACCGGGGTATCCTGGGCGTGGCTGAGGACCCCATCGTCTCCTCGGATATCGTCGGGGATTCCCACGGTTCGATTGTCGATGTCGGCATGACGCAGGTCGTCAATGGAACCTTGGTCAAGATCATGAGCTGGTACGACAATGAATGGGGCTTCACCAATCAGATGATTCGGGAGGGGCTAAGAGTCGCCAAGACCCTCTAGCCGCTCACCGCAGGCTGAAGCAGGGTGTTGGGCGAGGGCCGGTGGAGGGCCCTCGCTCAACGCTCGTTCCGACAGAATAGGGAGCAAGCGAGGCAACCCGGTGTGGCCTTGCTTGCTCCCATGCTTGAACGACTCACTGGGGCGCCCGAGCTCTCCAGGCTGCCATTGCCGGGGAGTGCAATGGCAGCGGGCTTCGACTTACGCCTCGCGGACGTGAGCCCGATCTGCCCGAGAGAGCCCTAGAGTGAAGGAGGAGCCGTGAACAAGAAGTCCATTCGAGACGTGGACGTACAAGCCAAGCGCGTGCTCGTGCGCGTTGATTTCAACGTACCGTTGAAAGACGGCGACGTGGCTGACGACACGCGCATTGAGGCTGCATTGCCCACAATCCGACACCTGCTTGACCGAGGTGCTGCCGTCATCCTGATGTCGCATCTCGGCCGACCGAAAGGGGAGGTTGTCGACGACCTAAGATTGGACCCCGTGGCCGAGCGCCTGTCCGAGTTGCTCGGCCAGCCGGTTGGGAAGATGGATGACTGTGTTGGTCCTGAGGTTGCACGGGCAGTTGAAGCGATGCGGCCTGGTGACGTCCTCTTGCTGGAGAACACACGTTTCCACGGAGAGGAGAAAGACAATGATCCGGATTTCGCCGCCGAGCTGGCTGCCCTGGCAGATGTCTTCGTCAATGATGCTTTCGGCGCCGCTCATCGCGCCCATGCCTCTACGGAGGGCGTGGCCCGGGTGATGAGAGCAAAGGATTGCCCTGTTGTCGCTGGGCTGCTCGTCGAGAAAGAACTGGAGCTCCTGGGGAGGGCGGTCGACAATCCCCAGCACCCATACTTCGCCATCCTCGGAGGGGCGAAGATCTCAGGCAAGATTGCAGTCATCGAGAGCCTTCTGGGGCGGTGTGACCGGCTGCTCATAGGCGGCGGAATGGCAAACACCTTCTTCGCGGCCATGGGCTATGACGTGGGCGACAGCCTTGTCGAGGATGATGCGGTCCCCACTGCGAACGAGCTACTTGAGAAGGCTGGTGGGAGGTTAGTGCTGCCGGTCGACGTCGTAATTGCTGACGCTTTCTCCAACGAGGCCGAGACCAAGATCGTGGCCCCAAACGAGGTCGGTTCAGGTTGGCAGATCCTCGACATTGGGCCGAAGACCGTCTCGACGTTTGCGTCAGCCTTGCAGGGCGCAAAGACGATTGTGTGGAACGGGCCGCTGGGTGTGTTCGAGATGCCAACCTTTGCTGTTGGAACCTTCGAAGTGGCGCGGCTGCTCGCGGAGATGGACGCCACGACCATCATCGGGGGGGGGGAATCCGCGGCGGCGGTGCGCAAAGCTGGCATGGCCCATCGGATGACCCACGTTTCTACCGGGGGGGGAGCCAGTCTTCAGTTCTTGGAGGGGAAGGCCTTGCCCGGCGTGATCGTGCTGGATGACAAACAGGGGGCATAATGCGTAGGCCATTCATCGCAGGCAATTGGAAGATGCACAAGACCATCGGGGAAGCAGTTTCGTTGGTCGAAGCGCTGAAGAAGGAGCTGGTGGGCGTCGCGGGCTGTGACGTGGCCGTCTGCCCTCCTTTTGTGGCTTTGCCCGCCGTCAAGAAGGCCCTTGAGGGGTCCGGCATCTGCCTCGGCGCACAGAATGTCCATTGGGAGGATCAGGGCGCCTTCACCGGCGAAGTCAGTCCGTTGATGCTGGTAGCACTTTGCGAGTATGTGATCATTGGCCACTCAGAACGCCGGAGCATATTCGGCGAGACCGATGATTGGGTCAACAGGAAACTGCACGCGGCGCTGGCCCGCGGCCTCAAGCCCATCCTCTGTGTCGGCGAGAGCTTGGAGCAGAATAGGGCTGGCGAGACAGAGGTCTTCGTCGGCGCGCAGGTGCGCGCCGCCTTCGAGGGGATCACTGCCAGGCAGGCGGCTCGAGTGACGATGGCCTACGAGCCGATCTGGGCTATCGGCACGGGCCTGGCGGCCACCGGCGAGGATGCCAACCGGATCATCGGCAAGACTGTGCGCAACACCCTGACTGATCTCTACGGCCATGATGTCGCTCATACTATGCGCGTCCAGTACGGAGGTAGCGTCAAGCCCGGCAATGTCGCTGAGTTCCTGTCGCAAGATGAGATCGATGGGGCGCTCGTCGGCGGCGCTAGTCTGAAGGCGGCCGATTTCTCCGAGATCGTGAGGAAGGGAACGGCGGCTCAAGGGGGTCAATGAGCTGGATCCCCCTGCTGGGGCTGGCGGTGACACTGGTGGTCCTGTTGCTGACCGAGCGCTGGATTCACCGTCACCTGCAGGGGACGATGCTGCTTCTCACCGGTGATCGAGAGCTCGCCGTTGTGCTCTATGCTCTCCCCTTGATGCCGGGCATCCTGCTTCACGAAATCAGCCACGCCGCAGTGGCGAAGCTCCTCGGCGCACGAGTGGGTCGCGTTTCCGTCCGGCCGACACTGGCAGGTGAGCGCATTCGACTAGGATTCGTGCCCGTCGAAGAGACGGATGCTGTGCGGGCCAGCCTCATTGGCCTAGCCCCACTGATCACTGGGAGCGCCGCAATCCTGCTGATTGGCTATCTGGCCTTCGACATTGGTGCGCTGCAACACGCCTTCATCCAGGCCGATTGGCCGAGCACCGTGCGAGCTTTCGCCGGGATGCTCGAGGCGCGTGATGTGTGGCTCTGGCTCTACCTCATCTTCGCCATAAGCAACACGATGTTGCCCAGCGAGTCGGACCGCAGGGCGTGGATGCCGATTGTGCTATTCTTGATACTCGCTGTTGCGGTAGCCTGGATGGCTGGGCTGGGGCCGACCATAGTCAACAGGATTGGCCAGTCAGTGGATCTGGCGACTCGCTGGCTCGTGGTGGTTTATGGGTTCACGATCGCCGCCGATAGTCCTTTCGTTCTTCTGATCGCTCTAGTCGAGCGAATCGCGGCCAGGACCAAAGGCGTGCGGGTGGAGTACTAGAGGCTCGCATCTTCCGCGTCAGGAGGTTAAGCTCCTGGCGGAGGCGCCCTTGTGCGCTTAAGGTTGCGCAAGGTGCTCTGCGAGATAGCGGTAGCCCGGCGTCAGTTCCCCCTGATGAACGATGAGCGCCCGCTGAACCTGCGGCGGCAAGTCCAGCTCCTCAAAGGGCGCCGAGTAGTCGACCTTTGCGATGGCGGGCAGGTAGTCCTTCAATGCGCCGCTGAAGTAGGCGGATGCCTCAGATGGTAACTCGCTGGGGAGGATGTCCACGGCGAGGATGACGGGGCCGCGCCCCTCTACACCTCGGCTCGTTCGATCCTCCAGCGGATCGTAGACGTAGACCGGATCACCCGGGTCGGTGCACTCGATGGTGGCCTCTATGGCTCCTTCGATGTCGCAACTGATGTCACCGATGACGCGCAGCCGCGGTTGGCCTGGTGACCCGTAGAGCTCTCTAATCCCATGCTTTGTGACCAGACGCGGGTACTTCTCCTCCCACTGGACGCAGTTGACCAGCAGCGTGAGGTGTGGAAGATAGGACTCGAAGCGTGAGCGGTATCTCTCCGGATGGGCGCGGTAGTCGGCCAGCTCGAACGCGTCCCCAGGTGCGATGGGCCGCACCGTGTGTTCTTCCCTGAAGACTACCGTGTAGACAAGGTCGGGGGTCTCGCTGTTCTCGGCCAAGTCTGCCACCTCGTCAGGCTGAATCTCCTCCACTGGTAGCAGCTCGATGATGTCGGTCGCGCCGCGGTACACGCTTCCATATCCTGCGAACCCGCAGATGAGCGGCCTGATCGACCCCGGCAACCCCCGCCGAGCAATGATGTTGCCGACTCTGGATATCGCGGCCTTCACCTGATCAAGGCTGCGGTATTCGTGCGTCTGTCGCAGTTCGGTGAAGGGGTTGGGGATGCCCTCCCAAGCCAGTCTTCTTCCTAGGGCCCACAGCGTGTCGACCATCCCAGCTAGCCCAGCATGGTGGCCGAAAGACACCAGTCTTGCCCCTCGGTCGTCAGTTACCTTCTCGTAGTCGATCAACTGACTGCGCTTCTTCAGCAGGGCTTGAAGCATTGGCATGTTATGAGCCTGGCCCTTAATCACGTGGGCGAAGAAGAGGTAAGTATGGCCGAACTCCAAGATGTCGCACGGAATCTCCTTGACCCCCAGAATCACTTGACAGGACGACAGATCCTCCTCTATGCGGGCGCCAGCTGCGCGGTAGGCGTCGTCCGTGAATACACGGATGGCCGAAGGCTGGAGCCAGACATCTATGTCGTGCTCGTCCCGCAGCCAACGGACGTGCTCGGGGATCAGGGGAACACGGCGTTCCCAACGGCTTTTGTCCTCACGACGAATGCCAATGCGCGCGCGCAAATCTCCTCCTGGGCCTGAGTGGATTCATATCTCCACTGTCGCCGTCTCCGTGCGAAATGGTCGCTCCCCAGAGAACCCTAGCACGCCCTGGATCCCACAGGTTCCGTCTTGCGGTGGCTGGGGGCAGCGCCTGCAAGCCGCGTGGCAGACAGCACCGGTCAACCGAGAGGAGAGCGGTGAGGATTGCACTGTGGACAGGTCCGTGGCTCAAGGGGCGAAAGGGGGCAGCTTTGCTCAGTCGAACGCGACCCGGCTCATCAGGCAAGCGGCGCACCCTGTCAGAACGTCTCGTCGACGCCCTCCCGGCTGGAGTGGGCGAAGGCGCCATGGGCTACCGCCTCCAGCCAGCCCTGCAGCCAAAGCCGAGCGCCCGGCTGAATAAGCTGGGCGAGCATCAAGATGAAATCGCGATGGTGCTGGAAGCGGGCCAACTCTGCGTCGTCATCTGGCGGAATCTCGTTCTCCATCGCCCGGATCGTCAGCGACACATTCTCCACCGGTCGGCTCAACCAATCGAGCGCGATATTCTGATAGGGAAAGGCCTCTATCTGGGCTAACAAAACGCCTACGTCCACGCCAAGCTCCTTCAGGCCAACTAGGAGTGAGAGTGCTTCATCGTGGGTGACTCGGCGGTACTGAAGGCCATGAGACGGGGGTGCAGGGCAGTCCAGGCGATCCGCCAGCGCGCCGGCCGCCCGATGAAGGGCCGGGTCTAGCCACGGCTGTCGCATCCGAGCCAGGAACTCCTCCGGCGGGACCTGTGTCGGCTCAAGAGGGAATGGCTCGTACGCAGCGGCCGCGAGGCCGTCGTCACGTGGCCCGCCCTCCTGTTGCTCGGCTCGCATGTCCTCAAAGGCGGCCTCCTTCTCAGCCCAGCACGCATCCCAACCCTCGGGATCGTAGCGCGCGATCAAGGGGAGTCCCCCGTCGCCGTAGTACCAGTGCCAGCCGGGGTCCTCACCAGCTTCGAGGGAAGCCTTGACTTCATCGGCCTCGGCCTGGCAGATGGGACAATCGTCTATGAAGAACTCGTCGAGGTGCTCTGGGTGGATGGGATTAGGGGTGCCTTTGCACTCAGCGTATATCAAGTCGCGCGGTGCACAGCCGTGAAGTTCATCTTGCGGCCCCAAGAACCACTCCCGGATGAGACTGTCTAGCTCCCCTTCCGCCCTTGAGATACTGCCGTGCTCGCCTGCTATCATCTCGGCGGTGCGGCCCCGTAGGTAGAGTACCAGATCACCGTAGAGCGCCGCTTCCTGAATTGACACCGGCTAACCTCCTGCTAAGATTCATTGTGTATCGGACGAGCGTCAGTATACGCCCGATCGGCTTGTTGACAAGTTGACGCCTCGTCTGGTGCCAGATGAACCGGGGGAATGGCTCCATCGTATATAGTCCGAGTCCTGCATTCTGGCGCCACGGAGGCAGCGTTCATGACGGCCACCCCAACAAGGAAAACGAGTTCCACGCTACGGGCCGGTTGTTGAATGCGGCCTCATGACGTCGAGCAGCAGGATGCACGGGCACAGTCCCACACCTCCACGATGACTTCTACCCAAGCATCTCGCAGCCTGGCACCGGTGCGTCCAAGGCGACGCATCGTGGTGGTTGATGTCCTGCGTGGCTTCGCAGTGCTCGGCATTCTCCTGGTGAATATGCTGAGCTTCTCCGGCTACTTTCACACCCCAACCCACCAGATGGCTGGGGTGCACCGGCTTGCCACCCTATTGATCAAGTTCGTTGCCCAGGCGAAATTCTACACGCTCTTCTCGTTCCTGTTCGGCTGGGGTATGGCTATCCAGATGAGTCGTGCAGCGGGGCGAGGCAGGCGCTTTGCGCCGCTCTACGTACGGCGGCTCACCATTCTCTTGTTGATGGGATTGGTGCACGCCCTCCTCATTTGGGAGGGCGACATCCTTGTGAACTACGCCGTACTAGGTCTGGGGCTGCTGTTCTTCCACAAGCGGTCGACCAAGACCATTCTGTTTGCAGCCGTCGTCTCAATCCTGATCCCCGTTCTGCTCAGCACGCCTGGCCCTGCTGCGGCGTTCCGCGATTGGCATACTGGACTGGTTGCCCCGCTGCGTAGGGGGATGATGGAGGGCCATCAGGCGAACGTGTATGTGGAGGGCAACTACCTGGAGGCCACCATCCACCGGGCGAGGGCTGCAGCCTTCGCCTACTCGAGTTTCGTCTACTCGGCGCCGCACATCTTTGGGATGTTCCTGTTGGGCCTCTACGTCGGGCGACGCCGCATCTTCCACGATGTCGACGCGTATCTCCCGCTCTTTCGCTGCGTGATGTGGATCGGATTGATTGTTGGCCTCGTCTTCAACGTAATCTGGGTGACCGCCGGCGACAACCCCGATATGTTCCCCCGTGCCTTCCAAGAGCTGGCGACGCGGGGGGCTCGCACCGTTGCTGGATCGGCGCTTTGCCTCTTCTACATCTCCGGCATGGTCCTGCTCACGCGCAAGCGAAGCTGGATGGAATGGCTTTCGCCTCTGGCCTGGGTGGGCCGCACGGCGCTCAGCAATTACCTGCTCCAGTCTGTCGTCTGTACGCTGCTGTTCTACGGCTATGGTGTGGGGCTGTACAGGAAGCTGGGGCCGGCGATCACCTTCTTTCTAAGCCTGATCCTCTTTCGCGCGCAGATCGGTCTGAGCGGGTGGTGGCTGGAGCGATATCGTTTCGGGCCGGCGGAGTGGTTGTGGCGCTCGCTTACCTACGGCCACGGAAAGACAGTCTGGTCCACTCAGCCGTGGAAAGCTGAACCTGGGCGCAGCCTCCGGTTAGCCGCACCCGCCGCCGAAGTCGCAGAAGGTCCACCAGCCGTACTGCGCGCTGCTTTGCTCGTCCTGCAACGTCTGGCCTTCCTCGGTATAGTATCCTTCGCCATCGTCTACTTCTGTATGGTCGGGGTGCGGTTGAGCAACAACTCTCGTCTTCCTGTCGGTCAGGAGCGTCGCGGCGTCTGGGATGTGGCGGAGCCAGCCCTTGACGAAACGATTGACTTCTTCCAGGATCTGCCTCGCGGGGAGCTGGGTCTGGTCGCCCCGGCTGTCTCTGGACGTGAGGCGGAACCGGTGGTGAAGGTCCTGGCTTCAGCCTATGGCGACAGCGGGCGGCTGCTGATTGTGGCCATCGGGCTGGCTTCGGCCGTCGGCATTGCCGCCGGCACCCTTGCGGCTGCCTGGCGTCGTTCCGCGCTGTCGCTGCCAATGCTCACCGTGACGGTGGTGGGCATGTCCATCCCCAGCTTCTTCCTCGCTCTGTTGCTACAGATCGGAAGCATCAAGTTCTACCAACGCACTGGCATCCGGCTGGTGCTCTTTGGCCCACATCTGCCAGACGCTCAGAGTCTGCTGCCCAAGCTGGCGCTGCCAGCCCTGGTATTGATCGCGCGCCCGTTGGCGCATATTACACGCGTGACGTTCATCGCACTTTGCGAGGTTCTCGAACAGGACTACGTGCGCACCGCGCGCGCCAAGGGGCTGAGGGAGCTCCTCGTGTTCTGGAATCACGTGGCGCGGAATGCGGGTGTGAGCATCCTCACCGCTGTGGTGGTGTCGCTCCGCTTCGCGCTGGGCAGTCTGCCCGTGGTGGAAGTCTTCTTTGACTGGCCTGGGTTAGGCGTAACCATGCTAAACGGGATCTTCCAGCGCAGGGCAAGCGTGGTAGCCGGCGCGGCCCTAGGTCTTGGCGTCACGTTCCTGCTCATCAATATGGTGCTCGACCTGCTCTATCGCTACATTGACCCCCGATTGCGCGCGCAGAACCACGGAGGCAGTCCGTGAGGGTGACCAATCTGGTGCGCCGCATTCTGAACCCCCGTGCGGATCTCTCCAGGCTACACGGGGTAGGCACAGGCAAGATGGATGCCGAGGGCTACAGCATACGCCCACGCCCCGTTCGCCCGCGCCACATCCTGCTGAATATGCCGCTGATGGTTGGCGGTCTTCTAGTGCTGGCGTTGTTTATGGGGGTGCTGTTTGGGCCGATCATGGCGCCGAGGAACCCGTACCTGAGCGGTCGTCATGTTACGGAGTACATTGACGGCGAGCTGATCTCTCCCCCTTTCCCTCCCTCGCCCGAGTACCCGCTGGGCACCGACGAGCTGGGCCGTGACACGCTGAGCATGCTCCTCTACGGTACGCGCAATACGCTGGTCGCGGCGACTTTCATCACCATGGCCCGCCTCATCGTGGGCCTGGTGCTCGGCGGGTGGGCCGGGTGGAACGAGGGTCGGCGAATCGATCGCCTGGTGATGGGCACAATCCAGATGCTCATCTCTGTGCCTATGCTGCTTCTGGCGGCGATTCTGATCCTGGCGCTTGATGTCCGCCGGGGTCTGACCGTATTCATCATGGCACTCTGTGCTGTTGGCTGGGGTGAGATCGCTCAGTACGTGCGCGCCGAGTTTATCCAGATCAAAGAGCAGCCCTACGTCGAGAGCGCGCGGGCCATCGGTCTGAATGCAGTGGAGTTGGCGGTGCGACACGTTCTGCCCAACGTCCTCCCTGCGTTGGTCGTCATCACGCTGCTGGAGATGGGCGCGGTACTGATGATCCTGGGCGAGCTCGGCTTCGTTGGCGTGTACATTGGCGGCGGCACGGCCGTCCAGGTGGGCGATTTTACTCAGCAGCAGTACTTCACCGTGCCAGAATGGGGCGCGGTCATGGCCGGCTCTCGACAATGGGCTCGCTCCAAGCCGTGGATGGTGCTCTACCCTGCTGCTGCCTTCTTCGTGTCGGTCACGGGCTTCAACCTGCTGGGCGAAGGGCTGAGGCGGTTGATTGATAGAGGCATCTTCAACACGGCGGTTCTCCTCAGTTGGCGCGTGCTCATCGTCGCTGCAATCATCACCGCCGCCAGTGTGTACGTCATCACCAGCTTGGGTCCGGCCCCTTCGTACCGTCATCTGGCTCAGCAGGTCAACCAGTCCGACCTGGTGGATCACGTTGCTTTCCTCAGCGCGCCGGAGATGGAAGGCCGTGCCGTGGGCAGTCCAGAGGCCGAGAGAGCAGCCAGATACCTCGCCGAAGCGTTCGACCGTGCTGGGCTTAGCGGACCGCCCAGTGGGCGGCTGAGTGAGGTGACTTTCACCCTAGCCCCGCCGAACGCTCCTCCGGAGTTCGCCCTGCTGAATGAGCAAGGGCAGACGCTCGCCGTCTTCACACGATGGGCCGACTACAGCGAGACCGTCGAGCGACACGGGGGGAGCGGAACCGCCGAGGCTCCAGTCACCGTGGTGTTGTTTCCGTCGGAGGGCATCGGCGAGGGCACTCCCGAAGAGCGGTACGCGCGCTTCAAGGGGCTTGACCTGAGGGACCGTGTCGCTCTGATACTCTCTGACAATGCACCTGCTGCGTTCGATACCGAGGCGATGATCCGTGGTGCCGAGGGCGTACTCATCGTCTCCGGAGACGTCAAACCGCGCAATCAGGTTATGACCGGCGACTATCGGGAACAACCCACGCTTCCCATCTTCCGGATCACGCCGGATACAGCGAACGCGATCCTGATGGGTGATGGACTCGACGTCGAGGGGCTGCGGGACCAGATCCAGGATATGGACGGCGCGGAGGCCATCTGGGCTGCCCGCCCAATGAGTGCGCGGGTGCGCATGCGTGTGCAGCTCGGCCCACCACAAACACTCCCAGCCTACAACGTGATGGGCCTGATCAGGGGCTCAGATGCTGCTCTGGACGGTGAGTTGGTGATAGTCTCATGCCACTACGATGGGTTGGGACGAGCGCCTGACGGCACCCTGTATCCTGGCGCAAACGGGAACGCATCTGGCGTGGCGGTGATGATGGAGATCATTCGCCAGTGGCACGAGCAGGAGTTCCAACCACGGCGCAGCGTTCTCTTCGCAGCCTGGGCGGGCGGCGAACTACCCTACTCAGGAGCCCACGCGTTCCGCGACCAGGGCACTTTCCTCTCACAATATGACATCTCCTCCGTCATCCATCTGGATCGTCTGGGGGGCGTCGATGAGGGTGGTCTTGTCGTGCGGAGTCTCGGTGGACGCGAGACGCTGTATGACCTGCTCGCCGCCAGCGGCGCGAAGCTCGGGGTGCGAGTCAGTGAAGGTCTGGCGTTGCGCCGTCACTACCAGCAGTTCATCACGGGCGCGCGGGGGGATCGCCATGTCGCCCTCTATGGCTCGCTGGTCATCACCTGGGGAGACCCGGAGCCGGGGCTAGAAGCTGATACGTTGGACACCATCGATCCGGACCATCTGAGCCAGGCCGCCGAGGTGATCAATCTGACCCTGATTACGGCCGCGCACGAGCCGAGATACTGAGCGAAGACGTGATGGGTATGCGTCGCGTAGACAAGCTCCTGCTGACACTTGTGGCTGTGCTGGTCATGTCGGTGCTGCTGACCGGTGGGTTGGCTGTTTATCTGACGTTGGCGCGGGGCGGCGGCGAGGCGGGCGAGGCAGCGCCAATGGAGCCGTCGCTCTCCCCCGCTGCGATGCCTGAACCGCGCATCGCCTTCGTGTCCGACCAGGAGGGAGAGGCTGCCATCTTTGTGATGGAGGCCGATGGTTCCGACCAGCACCGCGTATCGGGTGAGGATCAGGGGCTCTGCCTCTTTCCATCTTGGTCTCCGGACGGGAGTCGCGTCGCGTATCTTGAGCTCAGCGAGCAAGGCAGGGGAGGCGTGTGGGTGACCAGACTGGATGGGACGATGCCATTCTCGGTCAGCCCCCCGATCGCCGGTGCCCCCCTACGGGAGATAGACGCGGTGCCCCCTGCCTGGTCCCTCGATGGAACGCAGCTCGCCTATGTCACCCTGGGTCAATCGTCGCGTACAGCCCTTGAGATCGCGCGTGCGGACGGCGGCGGCATTGAATACTCGGTTCCTCTCACCGGCCACGTGGCTGAGGACCTACGCCGATCGCCAGTCGACGAGCGCTATCTGATTGTGGGACCGCCCGAAGTGGGTGAGAGTGACGTCTACACGCTATCCACGGAGTCTGAAGGCCCTAGCTTGATTATGACTGGGACCACGGCCGCGGACTGGTCGCCCGATGGGCGGCGAATCGCCGTTGCAGAGCAGGCCTCCCGGTCAGTCCTCGTGGTGCAGATGGGAGGGGAGGTCCGCTTATTGGCGCAGTTCTCAACGACCCCCATCGATGTCAGGTGGTCGCCGGACGGTCGGCTCATGGCTGTCGTCGCCGCCGGGAGCGTCCGGCAGGGGTACGGCGACGCGCTACACGTGGTTGACGTTGCTGACGGAGCGATCACATCGCTCGTCGACGGTGAGGCGTGGGCGGGTTGGCCGGAATGGTCATCGGATGGAAAGCGCCTGCTGTTTACCCGGGGACCTCTAATCAGACGCTCGGGTTTGCCCTATGGCGACCTCTGGGTCTACGATGTCGTCTCTGGCGACCTGGATCAGTTGACCGCACAACAGGGCTTTGCCGGTCTGGGTGCCTGGTCACCGTGAGGGCCCCGACGGAGTTGCCGTGGCTGCTGCTGCGGGATCCATCTGGAGCGTATCAGCAAGGATCAGAGGAGCAAGGATACTGCGGTGAGCACTTGCGAGAATAGACGTAGCCTGGTTGGTATCGTCGCGGCAGCGGTCGCCGTCGGCGCGTTTTTTGGATGTGGGAGCCTCGAACCCTCGTCAGCGCCAGTGCCCATACCGGCAGCAGCCACCGCGACCCCTCGACCAGACCTGGCGAGAGGAAGCGCCACGACGCCTCCTACCGCTGCACCGACCGCAATCCCTACGGAGACGCCATCTGCAATGTTGCGCAGTGGGGACCCCGTCGAGGGTCTGTCGGAGGCTCAGGTTGCCAGCCTCGAAAGCCTGGAGAGGGTCGACGACTACCCGCTCTACGTCATGCGGATCCATGGATCGTACGATCAGCGGGCGTCAGCGCCCGAGTATCGCGAACGGATTCCGGCGAAGCACGAGGCCGCGCCTTCCCCGGCGTGGTCCTGTTCGCTGTTTGCAGCGCTCGGCGGAGGGAACAGCAAGCTGTATGGGCGCAACTTCGACTGGGAGTACAGCCCGGCCCTGCTCCTGTTCACCGATCCACCGGGCGGCTACGCTTCCGTGTCCATGGTCGACATCGCCTACCTGGGGGTTGAGGACCAGGCGCTGCGGAGCCTGGCCGATCAGCCACTCGCGGAGAGACAGGCCCTTCTCAGCGCGCCCTTCCTGCCCTTCGACGGGATGAATGAGAAGGGGCTGGTCATCGGCATGGCGGCGGTGCCTGGGGCGGAGATGCCCTATGATTCCAGCAAGGAGACCATCGATTCGCTGCAGGTGATCCGTGAGATGCTGGATCGCGCCCAAGACGTGGAAGAGGCCGTTGGCGTCCTCCAGACCTACAATATCGACTGGGGTGGCGGCCCGCCCCTCCACTATCTGCTGGCCGATGCCTCGGGGAGCGCGGTTCTCGTGGAGTTCTTCAGGGGCGAGGTGGTACTCATCCCCATTGAAAGCGGGTCCTCCGCAGGGTGGCATTTGGCGACGAACTTCCTGCGCAGCGCCGTCGGCGAATCCGCTAAGGGTGTCTGTCCGCGCTATGATCGCATCAGTCATCGTCTGTCGGAGGCGGCAGGGCGGCTTGATCCCCAGGAGGCCCTCAACCTCCTGGACGACGTGTCGCAGGACAACACTCAGTGGTCCGTGGTCTATGAGATGGGGTCTTGGGAAGTGAAGGTCACGATGGGACGTCGATTTGACACCGTGCACACCTTCCCTACCGGCTTCTCAGGAGAATAGCTTGGTCTGGCTAGCGGCCCTGCAACAAGCAGAACGAATTGCACGTTGTCTCCAATGATCAAGAGACTGAGCGGCAACCGCCGCTTCCTGATTGCCCTGGTCGTCGTTTTAGCTCTCGTGCAGCTCGCTGTCGCGGGCTACCTGGTTGACTTGCTGCGTCCAGCCAAGCCGGAGACGGCAACCGTCGAGCAGGGTCGCATCGATCCCGAGCGACAGCCGGCCCCGGGCGGGATCGCCAGCACCGTGTCATCCGCCGTACCCGGCGCTGAGCCGGAGCAGGGCGAGGAAGTCCTCGATGGTCCGATTGTCAGCGAAGTCGAACAGAGCATCGGGGGGCCTTTGATCGAGGCTCCTGATCTCGCAGGGCTGGCCCGCGCCTTTGACGAGGAAGAAGCGCTCGACCACATTGCCTATCTCGCCAGTGACGAACTCAACGGACGGCAACCCGGCACCCCCGGCGGGCGGGCTGCCGGTGACTACGTGGCGCATCACCTCGCAGAGTACGGCCTGGAGCCCGCAGGCATAGACGGCACCTACTTCCAGACCTTCACCGTTCCCTACGGACGTATCACGAGTCTCCCAGTACTCACTGTTATGTCGCCCGACGGAGAGACGCTGGGCGAGACGTACGACTACCGCATCGACTATCGTGCGCTTACGGGTGGCTACCTCGGTGCTGGCGAGGGAGAGGGCCCGGTTGTTTGGTTAAACGCCTGCCTTCACGGCGACTACGATGGGCTGGATATGGTGGGCAAGATTGCACTATGTCGTTTCAACTCCGATCCCGCCGTTTACCGCGAGGCGATCGAGCACCGTGTGGGTGGGTTGCTGCTGCTTGACCGCGAGCGTGCGGGAGAGCCGTTCCGCCGAGGGGGCTATCGAGAGACCTCCTGGGTGCCGGAGACGATTCCGGCGTATCTGATCTCTGACAATGTGGCCCGTGATCTGCTCGTTGGTACCGACTACACGCTTGACAACCTGAGTCTGCGATTCTCCGCCACGCCCCTCTCTACCACGGTGAGAATGGTGGTGTCGACCGAGGAGCAGGGCCAGATCGTGGCTCGCAACGTCTTAGGGCTTCTTCGCGGAACCGACCCGGCGCATGAGCAGGAGGTGGTGGTCATTGGCGCCCATTATGACCATCTGGGGCGTGAACCAGATGGGGCGATTATGAATGGCGCGAACGACAACGCGTCGGGCGTCGCTACGGTGCTGGAGATCGCCCGGTTGTGGCAAGCGGAGAGCTTTCGTCCCGCTCGCAGTGTTCTATTCGCCACCTGGGATGGCGAGGAGCAGGGGCTGCTCGGCTCCCGCTACTACGTTGAGCACCCCACGCAATCGATCACCGAGACGATCGCCATGCTCAACCTCGATATGGTGGGTGCCGGGCAAACGCTGCAGATCGACAGTGAGGGCCCGGTCGCGGCACAGCTCCAGGTAGGGGCCGAGGCCTTCGGATTGACTTACACTTCCACCTTACTCGGGCGCAGCGATCACGTACCGTTCTCTGGCGTAGGCGTTCCTGCAGCCATGCTCATCTGGTGGCCAGACCAGTACTATCATACAGTGCAGGATGAGGCCGCGATAATCGAGCCGGGCAAGCTCAAGACGGTCGGCGTTCTCGCCGGGCACACCCTCGCCGCGTTCGCAGACGGTGAGGTCGCGCTGGAACGCGCCGTGGATCGACTGGAGGCCAGCGTAGCCGGGCGAGATCGGGGGGCGTTTGTCACGATGCTTGATCCCGTGGATCGCGACTGGGAGGCCAGCCAGACCGCGTGGTTCGATAACGTGTGGTCGCGGGGGTTAGCCGACATCTCGATTGAGCCTGACCAGGTTTACGTAGGCGATGGTGAGGCTCAGGTCACGCTCAAGAAGGCCTATCATTGGGCTGACGAGGAGGTTCGCGAACCCTCCGTATACCTTGCAGCACGCTTCACACAGCGCGATGGTACTTGGCGCTTCGCCGGATACGATCTGGAAGAGTTCGCCGGCGAGGTGGTAAGCGTCGCCGGTCTCGCCGGTAGAGGGGTCAGTCCCGGTGGGCTGCTGTCCGCCACCCAGCAAGCGTATGTCTCGGTCGCCGCTGACCTGGGGGTGGAGCCGATCATCGGCACCCGCTTCGTTTCTTATCCAGACGATGACACCCTGCGGGCCGTCGCGCGACCGGCCGCCACGGAGGACGTGGGTTGGCTGGTACCGTCGACAGGACTGGCCCACATCGTATCAGGGCAACCCATCACGCCTGTCGTCGTCAGCCTGTTGCTCAATCAGATGGGCCTGCCGCCAGATCAGGGGGAGTGGCTGCGTGAGGGGCTCGCAGCCCGCTACGAGGCTGACGCGGCGGCGTCATACCTACGTGTCCTGCTGGCCGCGGATCCGCTGCTGTCCCCCCTCGCTCCGCGCGGATCGGAGACCTGGACCTCGGACGCGCCACAACGGGCGGATTCGGGGGATCTCGTGCTGCGCGCATACGGCTGGAGCATCACCGACTATCTCCTGGAGCGATATGGAACTGAGGGACTCATAGCCCTCTGCGCTGCCTTGGGGCCGGTTGGTCCGGCCTTGGCCTTTGAGGAGGCGCTCGGTCTCTCGCCCGAGCGATTCG
>JASFVG010000034.1:0-19204 GCA_050049955.1 Anaerolineae bacterium
CCAAATGATGGCGGGTTGTCGCGACGAACTGGTGATAGCCTCCAAGGTGGGCTTCCCTACCGGCCCAGCTGTGAACGATGGCGGGTTATCCCGGCGTCATGTCAAGCTGGCACTCGAGGCCAGTCTCAAGCGCCTTGGCACCGAGTACATCGATTTCTACTTCCTTCACACCTTCGATCCCTCCACGCCCATAGACGAGACGCTTCGGGCACTGGACGATTTGGTGCGGGCAGGGAAGATCCTCTACCCGGCGGTCAGCAACTGGGCGGCCTGGCAGACTGCCCTGGCCCTGGGTGTCTCGGCGCGCGATGGTCTGGCGCGCTTCGAGTGCGTCCAACCCATGTACAACCTGGTCAAGCGTCAGGCTGAGGTGGAGATCCTTCCGCTGGCCGGGGCCACGGAGCTGGGGGTGGTGCCCTACAGTCCTTTGGGTGCTGGGCTGTTGACCGGGAAGTACACCACGGTGAGCAGGCCCGAACGCGGGCGCCTGGTGGACAACGAGGTGTACGTGAAGCGCTACGGGGACCCGGTCTACTACGAGATCGCGGAGCGGTTCGCAGCCCACGCCCGGGATCGGGGGATCAGTCCTGCGACACTAGGCGTCGCGTGGGTGATGTCCCATCCGGCCGTAACTGCGCCCATTGTCGGGGCACGCAACGTGCAGCAACTTGAGGCTTCACTTGCGGCCCTGGACCTGCACATCACACCCGAATGGCGCGCAGAGATCTCAGCCCTATCCATCGAGCCGCCGCCGCCCACCGACCGCACCGAGGAGCGGATGGGCACCGTCTACCGTGACCAGGTGTCGCAAGCGCCCGAGTCAGCTTCACGATCTTGATGCCTTGCAGCCAGCCCTGGAGGAGGGTGCGGTCTGTCGACGCAAGTGACCGGCGCACAGCTGATCCTTGGCCGAGGTGGTTGGGCGTCCAGTCTATCTCCACGGAACCCCCGAGCATGAGCGAACCCGATCTACGCGCGGGCGACCCGACAGCCTAGCGACCAGGCGTGAAGGTCTTGAATGAACCATCGCGAGAGAGTGCTCACCAGTCTACGCCATCAAGAGCCTGACCGGGTCCCGCTTGACCTGGGCGGAACCGTCGACAGCACCATCCTTGCCGTCAGCTACTGGGGGCTGCGAGCCCAGCTGGGACTGGACCCAGGCCTGGTCCGCGTTGCCGACATCTACCAGCACACGGCCCTTGTCGACGAGGACGTGCGGCAGGCCCTTGGAATCGACGTGCGGTTGGTGGGCGACGAGCCGGTTAAGTGGCGCGAGGGCGCGCTACCCGACGACTCCCCGGCGCTGTTCCCCGATAGGTTCCGCCCCCAATGCCAGCCGGATGGCTCGCAGGTCGTGTTCGACGAGGCGGGCATCGTCGTGCTGAAGATGCCCAGCGGTGGCCACTACTTTGATCCTGTCCATTCGCCCTTGGTCGGTGCGACCACTGTGCAGGAGATCGACCAGCATCTGGACGCCATCCGCAGCTACGACAAGCCGCCTCACCTCGACACGTCGTACGAAGAGCTAGCCCTCAAGGCCAGGACGCTGCGAGAGGAGACGGACTACCTGCTAGTGGGGTTCTTCGGCGGCCATATCTTCCAGGCGAGCCAATCGCTGCGCGGATGGGATACGTTTCTGCTCGATCTGCTGATCAACCGGCCGTTTGCCGAGGCGCTCATGGATTGCCTGGTCCAGGCCAACATGGAGCGCTTCGAGCGCTACGCCGAGACCGTTGGCCGGTACGTGGACGTCATCCAGTTCGAGGACGACCTGGGGATGCAGGATCGTCCGCTGCTGCGCCCCGAGCTGTACCGCGAGGTGGTCAAACCCTACCACGCCCGGCTGTTCCACTTCGCCAGGTCAAAGTGCGACGCACACCTGCTGCTCCACACCGACGGGGCCGTCGCCCCGTTCATCCCGGACTTCATCGAGATGGGCATCGATGCTGTGAATCCGGTACAGGTCTCGGCGGCCGGGATGGACTCCAGGACGCTGAAGCGCGAGTTTGGCGACGACATCACGTTCTGGGGTGGCGGCTGTGACAGCCAGCGCGTGCTGCCCTTCGGCACGCCGCAGGAGGTAGCGGACGAGGTCAAGCGGCGCATCGACGATCTGGCCCCAGGGGGCGGGTTCGTCTTCGCGCCGATCCACAATATCCAGTCGGAGGTGCCGCCGGAGAATGTGCTGGTGATGTTCGAGACGGCGCGGGAATACGGGGTCTATTGATGGGGGTGGGGCGGTCAGGCCCTCGTCGCGGCGTCCTACGGACGACGGACTAGCCAGTACGGCAACCATTCACTTTGCAGTCCGCGCGCTCCAGCCGCGTGGCTCCACTGGAGCTAGCGGTGGCTCGACTTGAGCCAAACGCTTCCCTGCCCAAGGTCGCGGATCACGGATCCGCTAGGAGCAAGAGGGGACAGGTTCGGCACCGGTCTGGCGATCCCCTCTGAGCACAAAGGCACTGGGGAACGTGTGAAGGTCGCGAATCCGCGATTTGCGAGGGGCAGCAGTCTGGTCTACGGCTTTGGCCAGCCGAGGCTGATGCGCCCCCGGTCCGGTTCGACTTTCAGGATCTCCACCTCGATCACGTCGCCAACCTGAAGGTCTTGATCAGCCGGAATCTGGCTGCGATGGAGCAGGCCATCGTTCTTCACCCCGATGTCGACGAAACACCCGAAGTCGACGGCGTTCCTCACCGTCCCTTTCAGTCTCAAGTGGGGTGTCAGGTCCTCCAACTTGAGTACCTCTCTCCGCAGGATCGGTGCCGGTAGATCCTGTCGCGGATCGCGCCCGGGCTGAACGAGCTGCTTGAGGATGTCGGCCAAGGTGGGCGCGCCTACCTCGAGCTCACTGGCCAGCTCGTCCACAGGCCATTCCTTCAGCAGGGAGACCAGGGCCTGGGCCCGCTCAGCGGGCGGCGTGGTGCTGGTCAGATCCCCCAAATCGAGGACAGCCTCGGCGATGTCATAGCTCTCGGGATGGATAGCGCTGGCGTCGAGGGGGTTCTCGCCCTCCCGGATGCGGAGGAATCCGGCCGCCTGCTCAAAGGTCTTCGGCCCGATGCCTGGAACTGCTTTGATCGCCTCACGGTCAGCGAACGGCCCGTGGCTATCGCGGTACGCCACGATACGCTCCGCCAGGGTGGGCCCGATGCCGGACACGTGGGTGAGCAGCGCCGGCGAAGCGGAGTTGAGGTCGACGCCGACGCTGTTCACGACGCTCTCGACCACCTCGTCCAGCGTGCCCTCTAGTTCCCTCTGGTTGATGTCGTGCTGGTACATCCCGACGCCCAGCGAGCGGGGGTCGATCTTCACCAGCTCCGCCAGGGGATCCTGGACGCGGCGGGCGATGGAGACGGCGCCCCGCAGGCTGACGTCAAGATCCGGGAGCTCGGCTCTTGCCAGCACGCTGGCGCTGTAGACGCTCGCCCCCGTCTCATCGACCATCAGATAGCGCACGGTCTCGACGTCACGAATCAGCTCCGCGGCCAGTTGCTCTGTCTCGCGCGAGGCGGTACCGTTCCCGATGGCGATCAGCGTCACGCTGTGCTGTTCGACCAGCTCCTTCAGGTCCCCGAAGGCCTCGTCCCAGTGGCTCTGGGGCGGGTGTGGGTAGATGGTGCCGGTGCCGACCACCTTCCCGGAGCGATCGACGACGGCGACCTTGCAGCCGGTGCGAAAGCCGGGATCGATGCCCAGCACAATATGCCCCGCGAGAGGTGGCTGGTTGAGGAGGGCCCGCAGGTTGTCGGCGAAGACGCGGACGGCATGGGCCTCAGCCCGCTCCGTTAGATTGCGGCGTACATCCCGCTCTATGGCCGGAAGTAGCAGGCGCTGGGCGGCGTCCTCCACGGCCATCATGAGCTGATCGTCGAGGGGCGAGCCGTAGGTGGGCCGGTAGCGGGAAGCGATGCCCGCTCGCCAGTCACGCTCGGGGACCTCCACGCGTGCCCGGAGCACGCTCTCGGCCTCGCCGCGATTGATGGCCAGGATCTGATGCGGTCGCAGGCGGGCGGCCTTGAGCTTGAACTCGTAGTACAGCTGGTAGGTGCCACGCGGATCGGACGTGTCCCCTGCGACGTCGTCGGCGTCCTTCCTCTCGGAGTGCAGCACGCCTGAGCGCAGTGCCCGGTCACGTGTCAGCTGTCGCACGTTCGGATCGTCGCTGATGCTCTGCGCCACGATGTCGCGCGCGCCTGCCAGAGCATCCTCGACGGTCGGTACCTCGTCCGTGAGGAAGGGCTTCACGATCTGCTCGACTGTGCTGTCCGTCTGGATCTGCTCCAGGATGAGATCTGCCAGGCCCTGGAGGCCCTTCTCGCGGGCTACGTCCGCGCGCGTGCGCCGCTTGGGCTTGTAGGGACGGTAGAGATCCTCAAGCTCCGTGAGTGAGTCGGCGGCGAGCAGCTTCTTCCTCAGCTCGGGCGTCATCGTGCCCTGTTTCTCGATGCTGGCGATGATCGTCTGGCGGCGATTCTCAAGCGTGCGCAGCCTGTCGACGGCCTTCTTCAGCCGACGCAGCTGCTGTTCGTCGAGCATACCGGTCTGCTCCTTACGATAGCGCGCAATGAACGGTAGCGTATTGCCCTCGTCGAACAGCGCGATGGTAGCTGCGGCCTCGCGTCGACCGATCCCTAGCTCGGCGGCGATCACTGCGGCGAAATCCATAGCTCTACCTCGAAGCCTGACGGCACGGCCTGGCCCGGACGCTGCCGACCATATCATCTATGGGTGGTCCCGTCAAGTGGACCTCCGCGGATGCGGCGAGCCGGTCACGTGGTCCCTTTGGCTTTCCAATGCAGCTGTGCTACAATACCTACCCGTACGCGGTATCAGATCTCCATGGGGCAGTGAACCAGGCTCAGCGCAACAGGCCCAACCAGTTCAATAGGAGGGAGTCAAGCATATGTCAGAGAGAGCGGAACCATCGCGTCAGGTGCTGGCGGAGTTCCCGTATGAGCCCGCCTCCCCGGAGCGGGGCTACGCCGGCCAAACCCTGTACGTCAACTTGTCGAATCGCACCATAAGCACTAAGGCCGTCACCGAGGAGATGGTGGAGAAGTTCATCGGGGGTCGGGGCTTTGGTCTATGGTACCTGTGGCACGGCGTGAACGACGACACCCGCTGGGATGATCCGGAGAACGAGATCGTCATCTCCTCCGGACCGTGTGGCGGCATCACCCAGTACCCAGGGTCTGGGAAGTCGCTTGTGGTGTCGATCTCGCCCCTGACGGATGTCGTCATCGATAGCAACGTCGGGGGGCACTTCGGGCCCCTGCTCAAGTTCGCCGGCTTCGACGCACTGGAGATCCAGGGCAAGGCGGACCAAGATGTCGTCCTCTTCATCGACGGTACTACCGGTCGAGTGACGATTGAGGACGGTTCGGGCGTCCCCGTTGACGCGCACAAAGTGGGCCATTGGCTGATAGAGGACCTAGCAGAGACCGAGGAGGATCGATACACTATGTCGGTGGTCGCTGCTGGGTCGGGAGCCGACCACAGCCGCTTTGGGTGCCTCAACTTCAGCTTCTACGATCGCAAGCGCAAGGAACCCCGTTTCAAGCAGGCAGGCCGGGGCGGGATTGGAACGGTATTCCGCGACAAGGGCATCAAGGCGGTGGTCGTGAAGAGTGGCCGGGTCCGGGGCGACTCCAACCAACCTGCCGATGTCCGACGCATTTCCCGTGTCGGATCGAAGATCAACAGGACGATCCGGGAGTACGATGACGTCCAGTGCCGTATGGGCCGGCGGGGGACCAGCTACCTGGTCCAAATCATGAACGACTATGACCTTCTGCCGACCCACAACTTCCAGTACGGTAGTCATCGCGACGCGCCGAAGATCAACGGTGATGTGTGGGAGGATAGGTTCACGCAGGGCATGCCGGATGGCTGCTGGCTCGGCTGCACGCTCAAGTGCTCGCACGCGGTCGACGGCTACGAGCTGCGAACCGGGCCATACAAGGGTGACAAGGTCATCGTGGACGGGCCGGAGTACGAGACTATCGCCGGTGTCGGCTCCAACTGCGGAATCTTCGAGCCCTGGGCCGTGCTGGAGCTCAACTTCTACTGCGACACCTATGGACTGGACACGATCTCGTTCGGCACGGCCACGGCCTTTGTGATGGAATGCTACGAGCGGGGCATCCTGGACAAGGAGAAGACGGGTGGCCTGGAACTCGAGTTCGGCAACGCTGAGGCCGCACTAGAGCTGCTCCATCAGGTCGGTCGCGGCGAGGGCTTTGGCCTTGTCTTTGGACAGGGTATCCGGCGCATGAAGGAGATCTTCGCCGAGGAGTTCGGCGCCGACCGCCAGTTCCTTCAGGACATCGGTATGGAGGCCAAGGGGCTGGAGTACTCCGAGTACGTGACGAAGGAGTCTCTGGCTCAGCAGGGCGGTTACGGCCTTTCCAACAAGGGGCCCCAGCACGACGAAGCCTGGCTCATCTTCATGGACCAGGTCAACAACCAGATTCCCACCTTCGAGGACAAGGCTGAGGCTCTGCACTACTTCCCCATGTGGCGCACATGGTTCGGGCTCTGTGGATTCTGCAAGGTGCTGTGGAACGACATCGTCCCGCCGGACAATGACCTGACGGACGAGCCGGCCAAGATCCCCGAGCACGTGCAGAACTACGTGGAGGTTTTCTCAGGCGTCACCGGGCGTGAGGTGACCAAGGAGGACTTGATCACCCAATCCGAACGCATCTACCAGTTCCAGCGGGTATTCAACATCCGGCTCGGTCATGGCCTGCGAGATCATGATGCGGTGCCGTACCGTTCTCAAGGACCCGTGACTACGACCGAATACGAGTCCCGCGGGGACCGCTACGACAGACAGCTGGAGGAAGAGCTAGGGCTGGATCCGGCGGCTATGACGACGGAGGAGAAGGTCGCTGCGCTCCGCGTGTACCGCGAGGATCAGTATGAGAAGCTGATCGATGCCGTCTACAAGCGGCGCGGCTGGACTGAGAACGGGGTGCCCAAGCTTGAGATTCTACGGGGACTCGGCATCGATTACCCGGACGTTGTCGCTGTCGTTGAGCCCCACCTGTAAGGCTATCGCAGGGCCGATCGCCGCAGTCGCGTGCCCTTTCTCGACCAGGGCTGTAACATGGGGTGTTTGCCACCTGGGGAATCAGCGCGTGATTCGAGTCAACAACAGGGAAGAGGTCGAGTGGTTTGAGGGCATGTGTGTGTCCGACCTACTGGCCCACCTCAACTACACGTACCATGCGATCATCGTCAAGGTCGACGGCGAGTTGGTCGACAGAGAGTGCCACGACACCTACCTGATTCCCGACGGCGCCGATGTGAAGGCGATTCACCTCATCGCCGGCGGATAGGCCTGTGAACGAACGACTCCGCAAGCTCTGCCGCCGCCTGGGTGACGAGGGCGTTGATGCTGCCCTGCTGCTTCATCCTCGTGACGTCCTCTACTGTGCTGGGACGGCACGTCCCGCCAGCTTGCTTGTCATCTCAAGGGGATGCGCCCCGGACCCCAGCAGGCCGACTACAGCGGGACAGGCAGTGCTTTTTGTCCGCCGCGGTCTCCGACACGCTGCGGCTGAGGCAACTATCGACCGTGTGGAGCGGATGGAGGGCTTCTCGAGCGTACTAGCGGCCATGTCCGCGTTTGGGCTGCGTGGTGGCCGGCTGGGTACGGCCCTCGACGTTGTCTCGGCGGGGCTGTACCTGCGCTTGAAGGATGCCTTCCCGCAATGGGAGCTGGTCGATGTGTCGTCGCTGATCTTGAACCAGCGAATGGTGAAGGACGGCGGAGAGGTCGAAGCGACGAGACGAGCAGCACGTGCCGCAGACGCCGGGCATCGAGCGCTTCCCGAGGCGGCTGCCCCGGGCGTCAGTGAGCTTGACCTGGCGGCGCACGTGGAGCAGGCCACGCGGCGAGCCGGGCATGAAGGATACCAGCCCCTCCGCCATCCGGAAGCGAGAGGGGGTGGCGTGTTGTTGATGAGTGGGGACAACCTTGCCGTCCGGGGTGGGCATGGCCTTGTGGTCACGGGTGCCGGGCTGAGCGCGGGATCCCCTTACGGGCCGTCGCGCCGGCTATTGCGAGAGGGCGACATCATCGTGTTGGATATCGGCACCACCTGTGGAGGGTACACCGCCGACGAATCGCGCACCTTCGTCGTTGGACAGCCAGAGAGGGAGCAGAAGGCCCTCTTCGATGCGACCCGGCAGACGGAGGACGCTGTGCTTGAATGCCTTCGACCTGGTGTGCCAGTTGCCGAAGTCTACGCGACTGCGGAGGTTATCGTTGACAGGGGCGCGCGGCCTGTTCATGAACCCGGGAGCCTCAAGCTGCCTGGATTCGTGGGGCATGGCATCGGCCTGGAGTTGGACGAGCCGCCGATCATCTGGCCCCGGGACCGGACTGTCCTGCAAGAGGGGATGGTCCTGGCTGTGGAGGTGGAAATCAGCGCCGAGGAGCGCGGCATGATGACCAAGCTAGAGGACACCGTGTTGATCACCTCCGATGGCTGTGAAGTCCTGACGAACGCCCCGCGCACCCTCGTCCAGTGTCGGTAGCGGAGGTTCGCCGCTGCGACCGCGAAACGGCCGCCCGCAAGACCGAGAGGAGCCCGCCATGCCGAATCGCATGACCATCCAAGCTGGTGCCGTGACGCTGAAGGCCGAGTTGAACGACAGCCCTACAGCCCTTCAGATCTGGGAGGCGCTGCCGGTGACCGGGCGGGCGAACACGTGGGGCGACGAGATCTATTTTGGTATCTCCGTCCACGCTGAGGAAGCTGAGGATGCCCGGGCCGATGTCGCTGTAGGAGAGTTGGGGTATTGGCCCGTGGGCAAGGCATTCTGCATCTTTTTTGGCCCCACCCCGGTCAGCACAGGTGACGCGCCCCGCGCCGCCAGCCCGGTCAATATCGTGGGGAGCATCCTCGGCGACGCAACACAGTTCCGCCAGGTGCGTGCGGGCACGAAAGTAACACTGGAGAGGGACGATTCGGCCTGACTCCTGACGACCATCCGCCCTCCAGTGACTGAAACCTCGCGCATCAGCTCGCTGGCGGGAGCGCAGGGACTCCCAAGAGTAGCCACTGGCCTTCGGCAGGGCTGGTCTGGCATGACACGGTCTCTTCCCGTCCTCCGCGGAGACTACCATCAGTTCTCCGCAAGCCAGCCCCCTGGCTCGAGGGCCCGGCGGTCGAAGAGTGGCTGCTAGAAACGAGGCCTGATCCTCGACCTGCGGTCCCAATCCCCTGAGCCTGCCGTCGCCCATCAGACGACGGCCTACAGCGGGCTGTGCCAACCTCAGCAGGGCACCCAGCCTGACCGCACCCAACCCGTCGTGCTTGCGCGAGCTACGCAGTAGGAGTATACTATTGGGTTGGGGTGACCGCCACGGTTCGCCTTCTCGGAGGGGTAATGGAACCAGCCTTGTTGCAGGTTGAGAGCGTATCCGTACAACGGCCGGGCGCCGAGGTGCTCAGGAATGTCGAACTCAGGATCCAGCGCGCTGAGGTGCACGCCTTGTTGGGTCTCAATGGCTCAGGGAAGACGAGTCTGGCACTCACGCTGATGGGCGCCGACGGCTATCGGCCAGAGCGCGGGCGAATCCTCTTCGACGGACGCGACATCACCCATCTGTCGGTTACTGAGCGCGCACGGCTTGGTATGACCCTGGCGTGGCAGATCCCGGCTCGCTTCGAGGGACTGCCTGTGGCGGACTATCTTGCGCTGGGGATGAAGGAGCCGTCACGCGATCGAATTCAAGAAGCCCTCGAGGCTGTGGCGTTGGCGCCTCGGGCCTACCTGGGTCGTACAGTCAACGCTGCGCTCTCGGGTGGTGAGCGAAAGCGCATTGAGCTGGCCGCCGTCTACGCGATGCAGCCGCGGCTGGCGATCCTCGACGAGCCCGACTCCGGAATCGATGTGCTGTGCATGGGCGACATCGTTTCGCTGGTGCGTGTGATGGCCGACGAGGGCACCGCCGTTGTCCTCATCACCCATCGTGACGAAATGGTCAGCGTAGCCGACCAGGCGTCCCTGATGTGCGCCGGATCCGTGGTGAGCACGGGAATGCCCGATGAAGTACGTGCTTACTTCGCCCAGCGATGTCGCCCGCACGGCGATCTCCTTGGAACACAACCGTGGGGCGTGGAGGCTGGGGGAACCTATCAGCGTGTCGTAGCCGAAGGGGTGTGCGATGACTAGCCCGCCCATCTCTGGACTTGCTCATCGGACGCGAGAGCAGGCGGATCCGGCTTGGACGCGGGAGTTCGAGGCCATCCTTGACGCCTATCGGCAAGCCGGTGGAAGACCGGCGGTGCTACAGGGTTCTCGCTGGGCGAGCGCAGTCATCAGTGCCCACGATGTGTTGGCCGTTCGCGAGGTCCCAGGCGTGAAGATCGACGCCGTCGGGACTGACCAGGGGGTGCGCGCTCGCATCGAGGTCGCCCCTGGCACACGGGTTGAGCACCCGATCCACCTCTGCTTCGGGATGACGGCCGAGGAGGGCTTGCAGGAGATCCACTCTGAGTTTAAGATCGGGGAGGGTGCGGAAGTGGGCTTCCTGGCGCACTGTACCTTCCCGAACGCAGTAGACATGGAGCACGTGATGGACGCGCGCATCCACGTAGGGCGTGACGCCACGATGCGGTATAGCGAAGCGCACTATCACGGTTCCCATGGCGGCATCGCGGTCTTACCCACCACTTACGCGCTGGTGGACGACGGTGGTGCGCTGGAAGTCCAGTTTAGCTTGACCCGGGGACGGGTAGGCAAGCTGGCGATCAAGCTCGAGGCCGACGTGCACCAGGGCGGCGTCGTCGAGCTGGTATCCAAAGCCTATGGTCGTGGGGACGATGACATACGCGTGGAAGAGACGCTCCGTCTGAACGGCCCGGGAGCCCGGGGCGTGACCAAGACCCGCGTCGCCGTTACGGACCAGGCTCGGAGCGAGGTCACCACCACGGCTGAGGGCAATGCGCCAGGGACCGTCGGCCATATGGACTGTACGGAGATCGTGCGTGGTCGGGCCCAGGCCCGCAACGTGCCGATTGTTGTGGTCCGCGACGACCGCGCACGGGTTACCCACGAAGCCGCCATAGGCAGCGTTGACAAGAAGGAACTGGAGACGCTCATGGCCCGGGGCCTGAGCGAGGAGCAGGCGGTAGACGTTATCATCCGCGGGATGCTGAGGGCCTAGTCCCCCCCAGGAGCTGCCTTCTGGCGAGGGGCTGGCCTGCCTCCTCTCGCGGGATCGTGGTTCTGAGGTGCACTCCCTCCCATCCTAATGATGCAATGGTCGTGGGTCTCTGAGGTTGCCAAGAGATCGGGATATGCGATAATTGCGCCCTGGCTTGTCGATAGTGTGTTCACGGCCGGTCTCCGACCCGTGTGGGGCCGGTCTTCGACTGCCTGGAACCCTATGGCGAACGGCTAAGTTCAATGGAGGTTGAGAGGTCAGATGGGCTGGTCCATACTGATCAATGAATCGAGTAGGCGAGGTGTCCGAGCGGCTTTGTTGTCTCTAGCCGTCGTATTGGTCTGTCTGACGGCTGTTATCCCGGTCCACGCCCAAGAGCAGCCGGTCGTCCGGCTGGTCTACTTCTATGCGAATGAGTGTGGTCACTGCCTGGCCATCACAGAGGAGCTGCTTCAGCCCCTGCAGGGCGACTACGGCGAGCAGATGGAAATCAAGATGGTGGAGATCTCCGATCCCGACAACTATGAGCTTCTCGTTGCCGCCGAGGACCTGTTCGGGGTTGCCCCGGAGGACCGTGGCCTGCCCACACTGGTCATCAACGGAGAAGTGCTCATCGGCGAGGATCAGGTCCGAAACGAGTTGATCTGCTTACTTGAATCGTGCCTGGCTGCCGGCGGCACGTCCTGGCCGAACATCCCTGGCTTGGAGGAGATAACCCGGGACTCCGGCTTCGACATCTTCTCCGCGATGGAGTTGGGTGGAGACGTGGAACCCTGCGGTCCTGAGGATGCGGCCGCCTGTGAGGGCCCGGCTACGATCTGGATGGCCTACTTCCACCAGGTCGGCTGTCAGGAGTGCAGCCGTGCCGAGTACGACATCCGCTACGCGCGAAGCAAGTACCCTCAGCTCGTGGTTGAGGAATTCGACGTACAGGAGAACGCCGCTCTGGCTGAGTGGCTTGGCGACCAGGTGGGTATGCCGGAGGAGAAGCGCCTGGCCACGCCGGCGGTCTTCGTCGGCGAGGACTACCTGATCGGTTCGACCATCACATCGGACGCGGTGATTGGTCTGGCCGAGAAGTACGCCCCGATCGGTGCTGAGCGCTTCTGGGCGGACTTCGACGCGCAAGCTGCTCGACAAGGCATTATCGCTCGGTTCCGGTCCTTCGGCGCTCTTACGGTCGTGCTTGCCGGTCTCATCGACGGCCTGAACCCCTGTGCATTCGCCACGCTTGTCTTCTTCGTCTCCTACCTCACCCTCAGCGGCCGAAAAGGGAGAGAGATCCTGGGAGTGGGGGCTGCCTTCACCTTAGGGGTGTTCCTGGCCTACCTGGTCGTGGGTCTCGGCCTATACCGCATCCTGGGTATGCTCGGCGATCTGCTCACCAGGCTTGGACGCTGGGTCTATGGCCTGACTGCTATCATCTGTGCCGGATTGGCCATCTTCAGCTTCCTCGACTTCCTGAAGGCTCGGCGAGGCGACATAGGCGAAATGAGCCTCAATCTGCCGCACGCCCTGCGTACGCGCATCAATGCTGTCATTCGCCGGGGACGGAATGCGCGGGCCTACGTGGTCGGTGCCTTTGTGACGGGCCTCGTCGTGTCGTTCCTGGAGCTTGCGTGCACCGGCCAAGTCTACCTGCCTACGATCATCTTTGTCACCAGCGTCCCGGAGCTTCGCGTGCGGGCTGTCCTGTTCCTCATCCTTTACAATCTGCTGTTCGTGTTGCCGCTGATCGTGGTTTTCGTCCTCGCGTACTATGGCACCACGTCCAAGGACCTGACGCGCTTCCTCGAGAGGAACGCGCCCGTGGTCAAATTGGGCATGGTGCTGCTGTTTGCGTCGCTGGCGGTCTGGCTTGGGCTATCGGTGATCTAAGGATTTGCCCAGGGATCAGGAGCGCTGCTGGAGTGTGATTGGCGTATGATTGGCGTATGACTGGCGTATGACTGGCGTATGATCGGAGCGTGACCGCAGTATGAAGAACATAGCGGTGGTTGGTGTGGGATACGTGGGGCTGGTAACCGGGGTCTGCCTGTCGGATCTGGGCAACCGAGTCGTCTGCGTGGACATCAATCAAGAGAAGATTGAGAAGCTGAACTTCGGTCAGATGCCGATCTATGAGCCGGGTCTCGAGGACCTGGTCGACCGCAACGTGAGGGCAGGGCGGCTGAGCTTCACCACATCGTATCCGGAGGGCCTTCGGGATGCGGAATTCGTCTTCATCGCGGTGGGCACGCCCGAGGGTGTCGACGGCGAGGCTGACCTCCGGTACGTTCGCATGGCAGCACGCTCCATCGCGGAGGAGATGGACCATCCGCTGATCATCGTCAACAAGGCCACGGTTCCCGTGGGGACTGGGGATTGGGTGGCAGACATCATACGCCAGTACCGGAATGGGGAGGTAGAATTCGCCGTCGTGTCCAATCCGGAGTTCTTGCGGGAGGGCTCGGCCATTGCTGATTTCCTCGCGCCCGACCGCGTGGTGCTCGGTTCCCTCGACCGCGAGGCGGCGGAGAAAGTGGCTCAGCTCTATCTTCCGCTTCGTACCACCATTATGATCACGGACCTGCGCACGGCCGAGATGATCAAGTACGCGTCCAACGCGTTCCTGGCCACCCGCATCTCCTTCATCAACGAGATTGCCAACATCTGCGAAGCCCTCGGCGCCGACGTCAAGGAGGTTGCCACTGGTATGGGCTATGACGCCCGAATAGGCCACGGCTACCTCGACCCTGGCGTTGGATACGGCGGCAGCTGCTTTCCCAAGGACGTGAAAGCCCTCACCTACATGGCAGAGATCAAGGGGCGGCATCCTCAGCTGTTGCGCGCAGTAATGGACATCAACGACGACCAGCGCCGGCAGGTTGTGCGCAAGCTTGACCAGGCCCTGGGCGGTCTGCGAGGCAGGACCATTGGGTTGCTCGGCCTCGCGTTCAAGCCGAACACGGACGACATGCGTGAGGCTCCCGCGGCCTATATCGCCCGGATGCTGGAGTCCGCGGGGGCCCGCGTGCGCGGCTACGATCCGGTCGCCGGCGGAGTCGCCGGGCGCATGTTGCCGAAGGTCGATTTGGCCAGCGACGCCTACGGTCTCGCGGAGGGGTGCGATGCCCTCGTAGTGGTGACCGAGTGGAATGAGTTTAAGAACCTGGACCTGGCCCGCATCCGCGACCTCATGGCCGGCAATGTGATCATTGACGGCCGCAACATCTACGAGCCCGAGCAGCTCAAGGAGCTGGGCTTCCACTACCGGGGCACAGGCCGCGGATACGAGTCGGAATAGGGTCATGACAGACATCAGCGCCCCGTCCCCCAGACCGTCGATCGGTCCAGGAGATCGCTTGATACAGACAGAGCTCTCCAACGGTCTTGCTGTCCTGGTCAAGGAAGTGCATGCCGCGCCTGTGGCCAGCTTCTGGGTCTGGTACCGAGTCGGGAGCCGCAATGAGCGCCTGGGGACGACCGGCATCTCCCACTGGGTGGAGCACATGCTCTTCAAGGGTACGCCCACATTCCCCAAGGGCGCCGCTGAGAAGGCCATCGCGCGGGAAGGCGGGATGTTCAACGGCGCTACGTCTTACGACTTCACCACTTACTTCGCGACGCTGCCGACGAACCGCATCGAGCTCTCCCTACGCATCGAGTCCGACCGCATGACTCACGCAGCATTCGATCCCCAGGAGGTCGACGCCGAGCGTACGGTCATCATCAGTGAGCGGCAAGGGGCCGAGAACAACCCTGAGTTCCTGCTGGAAGAGGAGTTGATGGGTGCTGCGCTGCGGGTGCATCCCTATCGGAATCCCACCGTCGGGCACATGTGTGATCTGCAGACCATGACCAGGAACCAGCTATATCATCACTACCGGACCTACTGCGTGCCCAACAACGCGCTGGCCGTGGCCGTGGGAGATTTCGACGCTGACGATATGGTCGGGCTGATCGAGGACCATTTCGGCGTTGTTCCCCGGGGCGATGACGTGCCGTCGATGAGCGTGGAGGAGCCTCCACAGCGGGGCGAACGTCGCGTGGTCGTCGAGCGGGAGGGGTTGGTGCCCTACTTGAAGATGGCCTTCAAGGCGCCGGGCGTGCGCGAGCCGGACTTCTTTCCCATGGCGGTGCTCAACGCCATACTCACTGGTGCCAGCGCGATGACATTCATGGGCGGCGGCTTGACCAATAAGAGCTGTCGTCTATACCGTGCGCTGGTCGTAAAGGAGTTGGCGGTCAGCGTCTCGGGCGCCCTGCTTCCCACGGTGGATCCGCTCCCTTATGTCCTCTCGGCAGTCGTGCGACCCGGACGCTCGCTGGCCGAGGTCGAGGAGGCGCTGTGCCGGGAGATCGCACGGGTGACGGATGACGTGGTGACCCAGAGCGAGGTCGACAAGGCCGTTAAGCAGGCCAAGGCGCAGTTCTCCTACTCAAGCGAGTCAGTCACTGGTCAGGCCCTCTGGCTGGGTTTCAGCGAGATCTTTGCGGATCATTCCTGGTCTGACCGGTATCTAGAAAACCTCGCTGCCGTTACCGTTGAAGACGTCCGCCGCGTGGCACAAAGATGCTTTTCTTCCTCGAGTCGTACCGTGGGATGGTACGTACCAACCAACGATGGTGTGTGACTCGCGCCGAACGGCCATCTCAACGACACTCCCTGGTAGCATTTGCCAGCGGGGGTTTGCACGATCTGTACTGAGGTGACGATGTCTTTCCCCGGGCCCCACGACATTGCACGGTTTGAACTGGCCAACGGATTGGTGCTCTTGGTGCGCGAGAACCACGCCAGTCCCTCCGTCGTCCTCGCCGGCTTCCTGCCCGTCGGAGCATACGATGAGGACCCAGCCCAGGCTGGTCTGGCCGATTTCACGGCTGGTGCCCTGACGTATGGGACTGAGAACCGCACGTTTGAGGAGATCTACGCTGAAGTCGAGTCTGTGGGAGCCAGTCTCGGGTTCAGCGGCGCCACCCATACCACCGGGTTCGGTGCCAAGAGCCTTGCCGAGGATCTGCCCCTTGTCCTTGCTGTGCTTGCCGACGCGGTCAGGCGCCCGGTGTTCCCGGACCGTCAGGTGGAGACGCTGCGGGGCGAGCTCCTCGCTGATCTAGCTGAGCGAGCCCACGATACGCGCCGCATGGCCAATCTTACCTTCCAGGAGCTGGCCTACCCTGAGGTCCATCCCTACGCCATCAGCCCCAGCGGGTACCCGCAGACCATCCAGGCGATTGACCGCGATGACCTGCTGGAGTTCCACGCCGGTGGCTACGGGACGAACGGTATGGTCATGGTTGTTGTCGGGGCGGTGGATACCCACGATGTCCTGGCCCGGGTGGAGTCGGCATTCGGTGACTGGCACGGGAGAACCTTCGAGCGTGATCCGCTGCCTGCCGTGCCGCGCATCGCGCAGGTTCGCGAGGCCACAGTTGCCATCCCAGACAAGACGCAGTCGGACATCGTCTTGGGTTACCCTGGCCCCGCACGCCTAGACCCGGACTACCTTGATGCACGCGTCTGCAACACGGTCCTTGGTGTCTTCGGTCTGATGGGCCGTCTGGGGGAGAAGGTTCGCGACGAGCAGGGGTTGGCGTACTATTCGTATAGCCAACTGAGCGGGGGCCCTGGTCCTGGGCCCTGGCGCGTGGTCGCCGGCGTCAATCCGGCCGATGTCCAGCGCGCCGTAGAAAGCATCCGCGCTGAGATCCAGCGCATATGCGAGGCACCTGTGGGCATCGAGGAACTCCGCGACACCCAGGCCTACCTGACGGGCAGCATGCCGCTCCACTTGGAGACGAACGGCGGTGTCGCTGGTGCCATATTGACCATGGAGCGGTACAGTCTGGGCCTCGACTACCTCGAACGGTACGGGGATATGATCGGCCAGGTGACGCCGGAGCGGGTTCGGGCCGCGGCGCAGCGCTGGCTTGATCCCGACGCGTATGCTCTCGCAGTTGCCGGCCCGCCGGCGCGCGTATAGGCCGGCGTGGTGGTGTTAATCGCTTGAGGGTACCACTATGCTGACCACCGGCGTCGATCTGGTAGAGATCGCCCGCGTCCAGCGGGCCTTGGACCGCCATGGTGAACGTTTTCTGAGTCGCGTGTTCACCGCGGTCGAGGTCAGGTACTGCCGTGCACGTCCTGCTGAGCTGGCGGCTCGGTTCGCTGCCAAGGAGGCTGTGGCGAAGGCGCTTGGCGTCGGGGTCCGGATGATGGCCCGCGATGGTATCCGCTGGCAGGAGGCCCAGATCGTTGGTGACCATCGCGGCAAACCTCTGATTCGGCTCAGTGGTCAGGCAGCCCGACGGGCCGAAGAGCTTGGACTGACTCAATGGGCCGTTAGCCTCTCCCACACCGAGACCCACGCGATTGCCTTCGTCGTAGCCCAGTAGTCCATCGCTGACCAACCCTCACCGCCAGGGGTCATTTCGACCGACCGAAGGGAGTGGAGAAATCCCTGCCGCTTGTCCGGTCGTAGTCTCCGTGGTACACTAGCATCCCGTATACAGAGCCGCTGGAAGTGTCTACCTATTGGTAAGGGAAGGAACCAGGTAACCATGGCAAGCAAGAAGGGCCGCGTATTCTCCGGCGCCCGTCCGACGGGCCGCCAGCATCTGGGGAACTACCTGGGGGCCATTCGCAACTACGTCGCCCTCCAGGATGACTATGACTGCGTCTATTGTATTGTCGACCTGCACGCGCTCACCACACTGGAGGAGACGGCACACCTCCGCGAGTGGACGTATGAGATGGCTCTGGATTGGCTCGCCGCCGGGATGGATCCCGAGGAGCGGGGCACGATCCTCTTCGTCCAGTCCCACGTCCCGCAGGTGACCGAGCTCCACACCCTTCTCTCCATGGTCACGCCCCTCGGTCGGCTCACCCGCCTGCCTACCTTCAAGGAGAAAGTTCGTTTCCAGCCGGAGAACGTGAACTACGGGTTGGTCGGCTATCCCGTGCTCATGGCGGCCGACATCACGCTCTATAAGGCGGATGTCGTGCCTGTCGGCGTCGATCAGGCCGCACACCTCGAGTTCACGCGCGATATCGTCCGCCGCTTCAACCACCGATTCGGCGACGTGCTCATCGAACCCGGCGCCAAGTACACTGATTTCCCCAAGGTGCTGGGACTTGACGGCGAGAACAAGATGAGCAAGTCGCTGGGAAACCACATCGAGATTGCCGACAGCCCAGAGGAGATCGAGAAGCGGGTGATGACGATGGTCACCGATCCGCAGCGTCGACGCCTGTCCGATCCCGGGCGCCCGGAGGTCTGCAACGTTTTCACGCTCCACAACTTCTTCTCGCCCCAGGATGTGGATCGGATTGAGGTCGACTGCCGAAACGCGGGCATGGGCTGCGTGCAGTGCAAGAAGCTCTTCGCCAAGAACCTGGCGGACTACTTCGCCCCCTTCCGCGAGCGGCGAGCCGAGCTCGCCGCCGACCCCGAACGCGTCTGGCAGGTTCTGGAGGAGGGCGCCGACCGCGCCCAGGCCATCGCCGCCCAGGTCATGGCCGAGGTCCGAGAGGCTGTTCACCTGCCGTAGCTGACGACGGACGACGTGCGTCCTCATCAATGGCTGACACAGATACGACACTGGCGGATCTACGCCGGCACGTGGCCGAGTTCGTCAGCGCGCGCGACTGGGAGCCATTCCATACGCCGAAGAACCTCAGCGCGGCGATCGCCATCGAGGCCGCCGAGTTGATGGAGCACTTCCAATGGCTGAGCGACGACCGGGCGGCTGATGCCATGGAGCAGGCAGGCGAGCGCGATACGGTAGCCGACGAGCTCGCGGATGTGATGATCTATTGCCTCAGCCTCGCGAACGCCCTCGACGTCGACCTCAGCGCGGCGATTGTGCAGAAGCTGGAGAGAAACAAGCACCGCTTCCCAGTCGGGCAATGGCGGGGCCGCGCGGGCAGGTAGCGCAGGCTCGCATTCGTGGAGCACGTCTCCCCATAGAGCTGCTATTGTCGTCGCAACGTTCCACGTGCTGGAGTTAACGTGGCAAGGAGGTGCACTTGCG
>JASFVG010000035.1:0-19113 GCA_050049955.1 Anaerolineae bacterium
TCGCGCCCCGTTATCCACTTCGTGACTGAATCGCAGTGACCAAGAGGAGGTTGCCGAACATGGAACTTAGCCGAAGGGAGTTCCTCGGGCTCTCGGGCGCCGCTGCCGGCGGGCTGTTGCTTCCCTGCGGTATCTCTGCCGCCGCGTTGGCGGCCGACTTTCCGCTCCGCAAGCCAGTCGGCGAGACACCCACCATCTGCTGCTTCTGTGGGGTGGGCTGTGGCGCCATCGTGGCCACCCAAGGAGACCGGGTGGTCAACCTGGAGGGAGATCCCGAGCACCCCATCAATCAGGGCTCTCTATGTAGCAAGGGCATGGCCCTGGCCCAGCTCAACACGGTAGACGGCAAAGTCAACCCGAACCGTCTACAGAAGGTCAAGTACCGGGCGGCGGGTAGCACCACCTGGGAGGAGAAGTCCTGGGATTGGACAATCGAACAGATCGCCCGGCGCGTGAAGGACACTCGCGACGAGTACTTCACGCAGACCGACGGCGAGGGCCGTACGGTGAACCGGCTCGAGGCTATCGGGTGCCTGGGCGGGGCGGCTCTCGACAGTGAGGAATGCTCACTGCTGACCAAAGCTATGCGTTCTCTCGGCCTGGTGTATCTGGAGCACCAGGCCCGCATATGACACTCCTCCACTGTTGCGGCTCTGGCAGAGTCGTTCGGTAGAGGAGCGATGACCAATCACTGGGCTGACCTTCAGAACAGCGATTGCATCATCATCGTCGGCAGCAATGCCGCCGAGAATCACCCACTGTCATTCAAGTGGGTGACGAAGGCCATTGAGGAGAACGGGGCTACGCTGATCAGCATCGATCCCCGCTTCACACGGTCGTCGAGCAAAGCACACATCTACGCCCAGCTGCGCTCCGGAACGGACATCGCCTTCTTCGGTGGCATGATCAGGTGGCTGATCAACGAGATTGAAGCCCGTCCCGATGACTTCAACCTGACGTACATCACCGAGTATACGAATGCCGCGTTCTTGATCGATCCGGAGTTCAAGACGGCGGCGGAGCTGGACGGCAAGTTCTCCGGTTTCGTCGATGACGACGGAGATGGCTTTGGCAAGTACGACAAGGCCACGTGGAAGTGGCAGAAGGACGCGGACGGCATTCCGCTCAAGGACAAGACGCTGAAGGACCCCAACTGCGTGTTCCAGCTGCTCAAGAAGCAGTTCGATCGGTACGATCCGGACACCGTGTGCGGCATCACCGGCACGGACAAGGAGACGTTCCTCCAGATCTGCGAGACCTACGCGAACCTGACAGGTCCAGTGGGCAAATCTGGTACCATTATGTACGCCATGGGGACCACTCAGCACACTCACGGCACGCAGAACATCCGATCGTACGCCATTCTACAGCTCCTGCTGGGCAACATCGGTGTGGCGGGTGGGGGCATCAACGCCCTGCGTGGGGAGTCCAACGTCCAGGGCTCCACGGACCACTGCCTGCTGTTCCACATCCTGCCTGGCTATCTGCAACCGCCGGTGGCCACGGACCTTACCCTGCAGGATCACCTGGATCGGAAGGAGGCGGGCTTCGCCACCTCCGATCCGAAGAGCGCCAGTTGGTGGCTCAACTATCCCAAGTACTATGTGAGCCTGCTGAAGAGCTGGCGCGGCGACAATGCCACCCCCGACAACGACTTCGGCTACGACTGGCTGCCGAAGCTCAACCCCGGAACCAACTACTCCCACATCGCCCTGTTTGAGGCGATGGCCGAGGGGAAGGTCAAGGGACTGTTCTGCTGGGGCCAGAACCCAGCGGTGGGTGGCCCGAACGCCTTCGCTGAGCGAGCTGCGCTCCAGAATCTGGATTGGCTGGTGAGCGTCGACCTGTGGGAGACGGAGACCTGTGCCTTCTGGCAGGAGCCTGGCGTCGACGCAGCGTCGATCGGCACGGAGGTCTTCGCCCTGCCTGCCGCCTGTTCCTATGAGAAGGAGGGCAGTGTCGTAAACAGTGGGCGTTGGAGCCAGTGGCGCTGGAAGGCGCTGGATCCGCCTGGCGAGGCGATGCCGGACCTGGAGATGATCAAAGAGATCATGCTCGCCGTGATCGACCTGTACGAAGCGGAGGGCGGTCCGGCAGCCGAGGCCATCACCAGTCTACGGTGGAAGGGCTGGTACGACAACCCGGTGGGCAAGTACGGCGCGGAGGACCTCACCGATCTCGTCTCCCGCGAGATCAACGGTTTCGCGGAGTCCGATCTGCTCAACGAGGACGGCTCGGTCTGGTACCGCAAGGGCGAGCTCATGGAGTCCTTCGGACATCTCAAGGCCGATGGGACCACATCCTCGTCCAACTGGCTGTACACGCAGAGCTACAACCGCAAGGACGGCAACCGCCAGAAGTGGCGGGACAACACGGACTACCATCCCGCCGGCATCGGGCTCTACTCCAAGTGGTCCTGGTGCTGGCCGGTCAACCGAAGGATCATCTACAACCGTGCTTCGGTAGACCTCGACGGCAACCCGTGGGATGAGGAGGACTTCGTCATCCGCTGGACCGGTGACAAGTGGGAAGGGGACGTACCCGACGGCGGTTGGCCGCCCATGAACATGGATGGCACCCGCTATCCGTTCATCATGAAGCCTGAGGGCTTCAGCCACATCTTCGGGCCGGGCCGAGTCGATGGGCCCTTCCCGGAGCACTATGAACCCCTGGAGAGTCCGATCGTGAACCCGCTCTCGGGGACACAGAACAACCCCACCATCGTCGTCTGGCGACCAGGGGAGATCGGTGACCCCAAGGACTATCCCATCGTTTGTACGACCTATCGGGTGACCGAGCACTGGCAGGCAGGGCAGATGACGCGCAACTTGCCCTGGCTGGTAGAGCTGATGCCCCAGATGTTCGGGGAGATGAGCGAGGAGCTGGCAGGTGAGCTAGGGGTGAAGAACGCCGAGTTAGTGACCGTCGAGTCACTGCGCGGCAGCATCCAGGGTGTGGCTATCGTCACGAAGCGCTTCAAGCCCTTCCAGGTGAACGGTCAGACCGTTCACCAGATAGGCCTGCCGTGGCACTGGGGCTTCCAGGGTCTGTGCGTCGGCGACAGCGCCAACAAGCTCAGTCCTTACGTTGGCGATGCGAACACCATGATTCCGGAGTTCAAGGCGTTCCTGGTGAGAGTGAAGAAGGGAGGCACGTAAGATGACCAAGGCAATGCTGGTCGATGTTTCGAAGTGCATGGCCTGCCGTGCGTGCCAGGTAGCGTGCAAAGCCTGGAACGACTTACCCGCGGAGATCACCGTCTGCGCAGGCTGCTACGACAACCCGACTGATCTCTCCCCGGACACCTGGAACCGGATCGCTTTCTGGGAGCTCGAGCGCGATGGTGGTCGCGTGGACTGGGTCTTCCGACCGGTGCGCTGTATGCACTGCAGTGACGCCCCGTGTGTGCGCGTCTGCCCCACCGGCGCCCTGTTCAAGGACCCGATGGGCTTCACCGCCTACGACGAGTCCAAGTGCAACGGCTGCGGCTACTGCGTCCAGTTCTGTCCCTTCGACGTTCCACGGCTCAAGGAGGCTGATCTGTGGGGCAAGGGCAAGGCGACCAAGTGCACCTTCTGCCAGGATCGCGTACGGGATGGGCTGACACCGGCCTGCGCAAAGGCATGTCCCACGGGCGCCATCAAGTTCGGCGACCGCGCGGAGCTGATGGCCGAGGGCAGGGCGCGCGTCGAGAAGCTGAAGGGCAACGGCTTCACGGAAGCCAACCTCTACGGCGACAACCTGCTGGGCGGTTTGGGGATGACGTACGTCCTTACGGACAAGCCGGCGGTCTTCGAACTGCCGCGGAACCCGACCGGAGGCCTCGCGGAAGCTTGGCAGCCCTGGATCCAAACCCTGGGCGGCGTCGCTGTGGGTGCGACCGCACTGGGCCTGGTGATAACTTGGCTGGTGGCGCGACAGAACATCAAAGTGGAGGAGGCGGAAGGTGGCTAAGAAGAGCGATGAGATCCTGATGTTCAGCACGGGCCAGCGCTTCGTGCACTGGCTGCACACCGCTGCGTTTGCTGTGCTGATGGTCACGGGTGTGGCGCTCTACGCCCCCTGGTTCGGCAACAGCGTTGCCACCGGCGCAGGGGGACACGTGGTGCGCCTCATCCACCGCATTGGCGCCATCGCCTTCATGCTGGTGCCCATCTGCTACCTCCTGTTCGACCCCCTGGGGCTATTCGCGGCGATGAAGCGTATCTTCACGTGGGGCCCGGATGACCTGGGTTGGTTGAGGGCGGCCCCGGCCTACTACTTCCTCGGAGACGAGGAAGCTATGCCGCCGCAGGACAAGTACAACACCGGCCAGAAGTTGTTCTACCTGGTGGTGGTGCTCTGCATGGTGGGCTTCATCGTCACCGGGTTGATCATGTGGCTCGCCAAGGGCGTGATAGCGCCGTGGGTCTTCCAGTGGAGCGTGTTCATCCACGACCTATGCACGATTGCCTACGGCGCGTTCTTCCTGGTACATTTCATGCTCTCGGTGATGCACCCGCTGATGAAAGGTGCGCTCAATGGCATGCTGTTCGGCTGGATGCCGCGAGAGTATGTGAAGGCCCACCACGCCAAGTACTACGAGCAGTTGGAGAGCGACACGTAGGATTCTTCACAGCTGACGACGATTGGATTCGGAGGGACACACGGCACACCTGTGTGTCCCTCCGCTATCGTGGGCAAGGAGTCATTCTCTGGTGAGCAACCCTAGAGGTCAACGTATGCTCGAGGCGCTGGCAGACGCCGCGAAGACGGACGAGCGTCTAAGCACCTACTACACGTTCCAACGGACGCTGCTTCAGGAACTGGACAAGGCCAAGGCCAACCTGTCGGCTAGCCTCGAACTGGCAGACGAGGAGGCGCTGCAAGCCCGCCTCGCGCAAGGGCTCCCGCTGGTTGGCTTCGCGCAGCTGCCCATAGAAGAAAGGGCATTCGCCAAGCTGGTCACGAAGATCGCGGAGATTCTCTTGGAGTACGATCCTGATCTCACATCCGCGGCGCTTCCTGAGACCCCGTCGGCCTGTTATGCTTTGGCCAAGCAGCGCTTCGAGGAGAACCAAGCGAACACAGGGAGCGACGGAGACCAAGCCCAGCCATCGCTGGCGCAGACGGCGGTCGACCTGGCCCTGAGGCCATATCTTGAGTGGGCCGCGGAGCAGACTATACGGTATGTGGATCAAGAGAGCTGGAAGCGTGACTACTGCCCGGTATGCGCCGGTGCTCCGGATTTCGCTGCCCTGCAGACCGAGACCGGTGCACGCCATCTGCTGTGTTCGCGATGCAACAGCGAATGGCTCTATCCCCGAGTCAAGTGCCCGTTCTGCGGCAACGCAGACCACGCCAAGCTCTACTACTTTCCCAGTGACGACCAGGTATATCGGCTGTACGTCTGCAAGGCGTGCAACCGCTACCTCAAGACGATCGATCTCCGCGAGGTTGAGAGAGGGGTTCTGCTGCCGGTGGAGCGAATCACCACTGTAGCTATGGACGCCGCGGCTCGAGGTGAAGGTTACACATAGGGTCGGCCCGGATGCGAGGAAGCGTTCCAACCGAGGGGGAGGACAAGTGAAGAAACTGACCAACTACGGCCTCATCGCCATTGCGGCCATCGTCGGGCTCGTGGTCGGGTATGTAGGAGCCGCGCTGTTCCAGTCCTCCGGGTCTGGCAGGGTTCGCAACGCCAGGCTGGAGGTCGGTGACCCAGCACCTGACTTCCGGCTTCCCGATCACACCGGTGGCTACGTCCGGCTGAGCGATTTCGAGGGAAGGAGCAACGTCGTCATCGCCTTCTATCCTCTGGCCTGGACCCCGGTCTGAAGTCAGGAGATCCCCTCCTTGGACGCTGACTATGGGCGCTTCGAGGAGGAGGATGCCCAGGTTCTGGGCATTAGCGTCGACAGCACAGACACCAATCGGGCATGGGCTGAGTCGCTGGAGGTCGAGCAGGTCCTCCTACTGAGCGACTTCTGGCCTCATGGGGAGGTTGCGCAGGCCTACGGGATCCTGCGGGAGGGCGGATTCACCGAGCGAGCCACGTTCATTGTGGACAAGGAAGGCATCATCCGCTTCAAGCACGTTTATGACATCAACGAAGTCCCCGACAACGAGGAGTTGCTGCAATCACTCCAAGCAGTCGCTCAGTGAGGAGCAGAGGTACAATGAGAAGAACGCTCGTGGCTATCGGAATCCTGGCTGTGCTCGTCGTCATGGTTTCGGCTTGCTCACAGGGTGGGTCGGACTCCGCGGGTTTTGAAGGTGGGCCGGGCATGCTCTATTTCTACTCCCCCGAGTGCCCGGTCTGCCAAGGCATGAAGCCGATTATGGACGATCTCGAGAAGGAGTACCGCGGCGATTTCAAGTTTGTGCGCGTCAACGTCGATACAGACCAAGGCAAGGCGCGCGCACGAGCGTTCGGGCTGATTGGTCAGCCGGCGTATCTCATCTTTGACGCGTCCAATGAGGAAGTCCGCAGGATGATGGGCGCGCATACCCGGAGCACGCTGGCAGAGGCCATTGAGAAGGCCCAGGGCGGGGGATAGCCCGTTGTCGAAGAAGCTAGTTCTCGTCGCCATAGTTGCCCTGGTCGGGCTGGCTGGGGGATACCTGGCCTACACGAGATGGTTCGCCTCGCCGAGCGGCGTGCCGACAGCATTCTATTTCCGTTCGGATACGTGCCCGTACTGCAAGGAGTTGACGCCCGTTATTGACAGGATACGGCACAAGTATCGTCACAGCGTCAACTTCGTCTATGTCAACGTGAGCCAGGATGAGGGCGAGAGACTCGGCAGAGAACACGGGGTCATCGGCACCCCCACCCTGTTGCTTCTGGACAGTGAGGGCGAGCGCATGAATGTTATGCGGGGCACCTTCCCTGAGTCGGTGATTGACCAGGCCGTCGGAGATCTGGTAGGACAGTAGTCTCTTCGCTGGTCGAGGTAGTGTCCGACCGTCCACCGATCCCGCCGCTTTGCAGTGGGACGACCACGCCACCGACGAGCTGGTTCGGTCGTGCCGGTGGGTCGTAAGGAAGACGAGCCCCCCGCAGACGCGTTCCAGTCCAAGCCCTACAGACGTGCCAGGCAGAACAATCCGGCAGGATTCTAGCAACCGCACCGCGTCCCCACCTTCGGCCGGTCGACTGAGTGGCGGGCGCGTGAGCAGTACGGGGTGCGTCAGTGTTGCGGGCCCTTGAGGTTCCCCTTGCAGGGCCGCCTCAGTCGGCGAGCAGGCCCCTGACTTTGCGCAGAACCTTGGCAGGCGTGGCGTGGCGGGCCCGCCGCCACTGGTGCTTCTGCCAGCGGTTCAGGGCATTGATGGGCTTCCGACGCTGGCTCTCCGCCATCGCCCACTTGAGAAACTCGTAGTCCTGCCCCTTGATCTTGGGCTCGGTGGGGTTGCGCCGGTAGGAGTCATAGTCGGTGATACGACTCAGGTCGTGCTGGACGGCGTAGTCGTACAGATCTGTGCCTGGGTGAGGCGTGAAGAAAGCAGGACTGTAGTAGTCTGGGTCGATCTCCTTCATCAGCCGCACCGTGTCCATCACCTCTTCTTCGGTCTCAGTCGGCAGACCCATCATGTAGTTAGCCCAGATCTTGATGCCGTACTTGCGGCAAATGCGAGCCGCTTCGACGTTCTGCTCCACCGTCGTACCTTTGCGGATGAACCTCAACACCCTGTCGTTGCCGCTCTCGAAGCCGATGAAGTAGCCGCGGAGACCCGCTCTCGCCATCCGTGCCACCATGTCCTCGTGTCTTACAAGGATGTCTGCGCGGCTCTGGCAGAAGAAGGGCATACCGAAACCCTCAGCCTCGTACTTCTCAGTGAACTCGATCACCCACTCCCGATCCTCAGTGAGGCAGTCATCGTGAAACATGAACGAGGCCAGACGATAGCGTTCCACGAGTTCGTGGAGCTCAGTGATGACGTTGTCCACACTGCGGCGACGGGTGCGCTTGCCGAACAGATAATCCTCCCCCGGCTTGCAGAAGGCACAGTTGTATAGGCAGCCCCGTCCGGCGATCACGGTGGCGAAGGGCGCGGGTAGCTCCGGCACGAAGGGGACCTCGGGAGAATCGAGGTCGTAGCCCCACTTCTGCCACTCGTCGAGGAACAGATCCCGATCGGCAAAGGGAATCGCGTCCAGGTCGGGTGGATCGCCCCGGAGCACACGATGCGGCGGCGGATCACCGCCGTCAATGAGTTGCAGTAGACGCGGAAAAGCCGCTTCGCCTTCGCGGACTACCAGGTAGTCGACAAGAGGAATCTCCAGTGCATCCTCCAAGGCAATGGTGACGTGAGGCCCGCCCACGACGGTCACAAGATCCGGCTTGACCTGCTTAGCAAGAGCGATGGCTTGGGTGGCGGGGTTGTAGTCGACGCTCATCATCGTGACACCCACGACATCTGGATTCCGCTCAGACAGTACCTCGCGGAAGTGGTCCCAGCTCGAGAGTGCCCTAAGATCGATGAGATCGACCTCAAACCCCTCGGCCCTAGCCGCAGCGGCGAGGCGCGCCAGGCCGTGCGAGATCCAGCCAGCCTCCATCCCTTGCTTGAGGGACTCGAAGCCCTGCCCGGCGATGCCGGCGTAGATGAGTGTCGTCCTCACGGGCACATCTCCATCCGGAGAGCAGTCGAAAGGACCGGGCCTGATGTCAGTCTAGGCCTACGGGAGCGACCGGGCTCGCAGGCCCCGAGCTGTCTGCAAGACACGATCTAGTCAACTGCGGGTTCCAGCAGGTAGGTGCAATGGCGTGCCGGCCCGGCTACGCGCTTGATTTCATTGAGTGTAGGGCCCAATAGCTCCGTCAGCAGGGTAAGGTCGATGTGGCAGACCTCGCTGTGCAGCCGGGCCACGCTCTCATACGGGCAGTTGGCCACGTGGACCAGGTACTCACCATCCGTGGTCTTCTCCCAGTGCGCCATATAGCCTCGCTCCTCCATGAAGTCGACGGCTATGGCGACCCGTCCCTCAAAGTCAGCTTCGTCGGGAACGGTGACGCGATCCACCATCCGCTTCCCGATGCACTCCATCATCTGCTGGACCTGTTCCGGGGGCAAGAGCGCGTTCATCTCGACCAGCATAAGATCTATTAGCCGCTCATACCGCTTAGGGAAGAACTCACTGGCCTCGTCCGTGAGCGAGTAGACGTGCTGAGGACGCCCCGGAGCTTTGCGGTGACGGACGGTGGGAGGGGCCACAAGGCTCTCCCTCCGCAGCGTGTCGAGGTGGTGACGGATGGTGACTGTGGTCAGATCGAGCGTCTCGCTCAGTTCCTTGACCGTCGCCTCACCCTGTTCCTTCAGAATGTTGAGAATCCTCTCTCGCGTCGCTTGCACAGTTCATCTCCCTTTCACCATCTCGCCCGTGAGTCACCGCAGACCGAGTCACGGGCACGTTTGAGCCGTTTGACAGATTCTAGCACGGGCAGTCCAATATGGCAAATAGGTATCATTGTAATCGGCGAAAGGGGAACGGCTCAGGTGCACGGAAGCAGCCATGCATCTAGACTCCTGGCCAACAAGGTTGCCCATTTCCGCAAAGCGTTGTAGAATAGTCCGCGGTGCATTCTGGCAGACATGGTAAGCTAGCCACCGATGGTCCCGAGCCTCATCCCCGACGACGGGCCGGCGGTTAGTCAATCGCGGCCTTCACCTTGATATGCCGAGTGAGTTACGAGCACTTGAGCCTGCTGCGACGGAGAAGGCCGGCTGAGCATACGACTTTGTCAAGGAGAATACTGCATCAATGAGCCCTCAGGAATCAACCCTGCCCGAACTCCCCCCAGAACTCCAAGGCACAGTCCACCTGAGTGTCTTGGACCAACTGTACAATTGGAGCCGCAAGCGGTCGCTTTGGCCGATGTTCTTCGGCCTGGCTTGTTGTGCGCTGGAAATGATCGCCTCTTTCGACCCGCGATTCGACCTGGCCCGCTTTGGAATGGAGATCATGCGCGCCAGTCCACGCCAGGCCGACTTGCTCATTGTGTCGGGGACGGTGACGAAACGCATGGCGCCCCAGGTGGTTCGCCTCTATAACCAGATGCCCCAACCGAAGTACGTCATCGCGATGGGCGCGTGCGCAATCTCCGGCGGTCCATTCAAGGAAGGGTACAACGTGGTTTCCGGGGTAGACAAGCTGATCCCGGTCGATGTCTATGTGCCTGGCTGCCCGCCCCGCCCGGAGGGGCTTTTCAACGCCGTCTTCGCCCTGCACAAGAGGATGGATCAGGAGCGGATTGCCGACCTGCACTGGTACCAGAAGGGCGAGGAACGAGGTATTCCGGTGCCAGAACTGGGCCCGGATCTGGTAGACCGGCGCCTGACAGCGGGGAACCTGCCCAGCGACTATCAACCGGAGCGGCTCAAGACTGCGAGGGCCGAGCAGGTCGTTGCACAGAGCGAGGAGAGCTAGCCATGGCCGACGATCGACAGCTCTCAGCAGTGACAGTGGAGGCTTTGTCGGCCCTAGAGGAACGCTTCCCTGGTGGCGCCCAGCCCGCGGAGCACGTAGGGCTGGTGGTCGATCCAAGTCAGTTGGTCGATATCGCTACCTTCTTGCGGGACGAAATGGACTACTCCTACCTGTCGTGCGTGACGGGACTGGACTACCCTGAGGCCAAGAATGGCTTCCCTGCGCGCTATGAGGTAGCCTACAACCTCTTCCGCTCACATGGAGACTCGCTCACACTCCATGTTCACGCTGACCGCGATGATCCGGTCGTGCCCTCGCTGGTCGGGGTCTGGTCGTCGGCCAATGTTCAGGAGCGGGAAGCCTGGGATATGATGGGAGTCCGCTTCGAAGGTCATCCTGATTTGCGGCGTATCCTGATGTGGGACGGGTTTGAGGGTCATCCTCTCCGAAAGGACTGGCACGAGGCCTACTTTGAGGGCGACCAGAAGCCCTTCCGCAGCCGCTTTCCCGCCGGAGCTCCTAGCTTGGCAGAGGAGCATACGGCCTTCGAGCGCAACGTGCAGTACCCTCAGGATTGGGTGAAAGACGGTTTCCTTGAGGTGCCGGAGGGCTGGAAGTCCGGGGCCGAGGACGCAGTCTACCTGCCTTTGGAGGAGATTGCCGCAGCAGCCGAGTCCGAGTTGCGGACAGACAAGGTTGTGCTCAACATCGGGCCGCAGCACCCCAGCACCCACGGCGTGCTACGGATGGTGGCAACACTTGATGGTGAGACGATCCATGGGCTTCAGCCCGTCCTCGGCTATTTGCACCGTAGCCACGAGAAGATCGGTGAGCGAAACCTGTGGCTCGGCAATATGCCCTTCACCGACCGGCTGGACTACATTACTTCGATGTACAACAACTTCGGCTACGCTGTGGCCGTTGAGAAGTTGATGGACCTGGAGGTGCCGGAGCGAGCGGAGTACATCCGGGTGATCATGGGGGAGCTGACACGCTTGATGAACCACCTGGTCTCAGTCGGCTTCCTGTGCAACGATCTCGGCATCTACTTCACGGCGATGCTTTACGCGCTGGAGGAACGGGAGTTCATCCTCGACCTGTACGAGATGGCCTCTGGATCAAGGATGATGTGCAACTACTTCCGCTTCGGCGGCGTTGCTCAGGATCTTCCCGATGAATTCCTCCCAATGGCCCGGGAGTTGGTCTTCGAGCGCTTCCCACGGCGTGTGGCCGAGATGGAGACCTTCCTCCTCGACAACGAGGTGTTCCGTGCTCGCACCACGGGCATCGGCATCCTGCCGCCAGATGTCGCCGTGGCCTACGGGTGCACCGGCCCGCTGCTGCGTGGCTCTGGCGTGCCCTATGATGTGCGCCGAGCCGAGCCATACTCCATCTACGACGAATTCGATTGGGACGTCGTGGTGCGCGACAACGGTGATGTCTTCGACCGGGTGCTGGTGCGCTTCGGCGAGATGCGAGAATCCCTACGCATCCTCCGCCAGGCGCTCGATCGGCTGCCCAGAGGGCCCATACAGGCCGGGAAGGTACGGCCAACCACCAAGGTGCCTGAAGGGGAGGCCTACGGTCGGGTGGAGCATCCGAAGGGCGAACTCGGCTTCTACTTGGTTTCCGACGGCGGCGCGAACCCCTACCGCTATCATATCCGCACAGCGAGCTTTGTGAATCTCGGCATCCTGGGCGAGCTCTGTCGCGGACACAAGATAGCGGACGTCGTGGCTATTCTAGGCAGTATCGACATCACACTGGGCGAGGTGGATCGCTAATGTACGGACTGGGCATAGCAAAGTCATTGGGCGTCACGATGCGCCACTTCGTGGTAACGTACCTGGACGACCTGAAGTGGTTCTTTAAAGGCGGCTTCGGCAATCGATATACGCCGGAGGCACTGCCAGAGCGGCAGAGCCCCCGGGCCCGGGGCGTGTTCACGATCCAGTATCCCCAGGAGCAGCCCCCACTCCCCGAGCGATTCCGCGTCTTCCCCTTCCACGTGGTCGATCCCGAGACCGGGAAATCGACCTGCACAGCTTGTGGAATGTGCGCCCGAGTCTGTCCACCTCAGTGTATCTGGGTCAAGCGTGGTAAGGATCCCGAAACAGGTCGACCAGCAAAGGAGCCGGAAGTATTCTACATCGACGTGAGCATCTGCATGTCCTGTGGCCTGTGTGTGGAGTCCTGCCCGTTCGACGCCATCAAGATGGACCACGACTTCGAGGTCGCCGCATACGAGCGCTACGATAGCTTCCTTTGGGGTCTGGACAAGCTGATGAAGTCCCAGGCCCACGATATCGCCCTCCATCCCTCCGACTACGAGGGCGGCCAGGGAGATTGAGAAACGTCTCGCAGAAGCGCGACATCAAGGTGCAGCAGCTGTGCCCCCTAGTAAGTCGACACGCTCGCAGTCGAGCGATAAGCTGATCGCGGGCGTCCGCTTTCAGCCATCGGGGAAAGTCTACCACTTCGACGCCAGCAGGATCAGCGATCTGCGGGCAGGCGACTTTGCGCTTGTCGAGACTGTGCGTGGCACTCAGCTGGGCAAGGTGGTCAACGTACGCCCCCCGCGCGACCGAGAGGACCTGCGAACCCTAAAACCGATCAAGCAACGGGCCACTGGGCGGGAGTTGGCCCTACGGCAGTGGTGGAAGCAGCGGGAGCAAGAAGCGCTCGACGTTGCCCGCGAAGAAGCAGAGTCGCTCAACCTCCCCATCAAGGTCGTACTTGCCGAGTACACGCTGGACGGCAAACGACTGACATTGCTGTACGGCAGCGAGAAAAGGCAGCTTGGCCTGGGGAAGCTGGAGGAGCGCCTGCGCGGGAGGTTGGAGGCCCGCGTCGAGCTGCTCAAGATCGGCCCGCGAGACCAAGCCAAACTCATGGGCGGATACGGTGCTTGCGGCGGGGCACGGTGCTGTTCCCACTTCCTACCGGAGTTCAGATCCATCTCCATCAATATGGCCAAGAAGCAGGGGGTGTCACTCCACCCCTCCGCCATCACTGGGATGTGCAATCGACTGCGCTGCTGCCTGCACTTCGAGTATGACCAGTATCTAGAGGCGCTCAGAAGCCTGCCACCACGAAAGGTGAGGGTCAAGACGCCCTATGGTGAGGGAAGGGTGATAGACCTGGTACCCCTCAAGCAGGCGGTCGTCGTCCGCATTGAGGATCGCCGAGTTGAGCTTTCCGCTGAGGAGGTCGAACCCGTCTCAGACTAGCGTATCCCCAAAGACCCATGCTCCCGATGACTCATGACAACCCAGATCGCGCGGGGATGATGAGTGAAGGGCAACACACCCACTCGACAAAAGGAGATTCTTAAATGGAGACAGTCCTGAAAGGCACAGAGGTAACCGTCCGCATCGGCCCCGAGCTGCCGACCGTGATCATTGGTGAGAAGATCAACCCCACGGGCCGCAAGTGGCTGACGAAAAAGCTCACTGAGGGCAACCTAGAAGTCCTCAGAGGCGAGGCCACGCAGCAGCTCGAGGATGGAGCTGCCGTGTTGGACGTCAATGTCGGTGCCGCCAGCGTCAACGAGGCAGATCTGCTTCCGCGAGCTGTCAAGATCATCCAGGACACGGTGGACGTTCCCCTTTGCATCGACACAGCAGACAAGGTAGCCCTGGAAGCGGCGCTGAAGGTCTACCAGGGCAAGCCCCTGATCAACTCCGTCAACGGTGAGGAGAAGAACCTCAAGGTCGTGTTGCCTCTGGTCGCCGAGTACGGTGCGGCCGTGATTGGACTCACTATGGACGATGATGGGATCCCAAAGCAGGCCAGGAAGCGGCTCGAAATCGCCAAGAAGATCGTCGAGCGTGCCGAGTCGCTGGGGATTCCCCGCGAGGATGTCCTGATTGACTGCCTCGCCTTGACTGTGAGCGCTGAGCCCGACGCTGCCCTCATTACGCTCGAGACTATCGAGCTGGTTCGGAAGGAACTGGGCGTGAATCAGGCCTTGGGACACAGCAACGTGTCCTTCGGTCTGCCAGACCGCGAAGTGATCAACCGCGTCGCGCTGGGCATGGTCATTCGGGCAGGCGTGAACGCCCCGATTGTGAATGCCGCGGAGGCCAAACAGTCCATTCTGGCTGCCGATCTCCTATTGGGGCGTGATCAGTACGCCATGAACTACATCAAGTACTACCGAGCCCATAAGCAGTAGGCCAACAACCCATCTCAAGCCGCAGCCTCACCGCCGTCCGACACAAGCGCCTGCCTACTGGGGTCTTCGGAAATGCGTGCCCACGGCATGGGTCGGATGGGGTAGTCCCTCAGCGGGACGCGGGATTGGAGTACCTCCTTTCGGTTGAGCCATTCCAAAACGCAAGGCGGATGGGATAGGAACCAGCAGACTGGCAAATCAGGCTCACGGCCATTTGCCAGTCTGCTCTTCTTTCGGATCAATACTGGATAGCCTCGGCAAGGATTCCGCGGTGCGCAAGACAGAAGCCCCTGGCAAGGGACTGGTTGGCGGTCAGTACAAGCCTTTGACCCATCAGGACGTGAAACGGATCCACGAAGCCTCCCTGCAGGTGTTGCGACAAACAGGAGTGCGCGTGGACGAGCCAGAGACGCTGGCGCTATTCAGCGGAGCCGGGGCGGAGGTTGAGGGGAACCGCGTCCGCCTGCCTGGTTCCCTGGTTGAGGATGCCATCGACAAGGCGCCCTCGCGGGTAGTGCTAGCCGGGCGCGATTCCAGGCACGACTTGATTCTGCAGGACGCCCGAGTGCACATCGGAACGGGTGGTGCCGCGCTTCAGGTGCTGGATCTGAATACGGGAGAGCTCCGCAAGGCGGTGCTACGCGATGTTGTGGATATGGCGCGCCTCGTGGACGCGCTCGACAACATCCACTTCTATCTCATTCCCATCTATCCCACCGACCTGCCGGAAGAGAAGGTGGAGATCAGCAAGTACTACGCATCCCTGGCAAACACGACGAAGCACGTGCAGGCAGGAGTCTACACGCTGCAGGGCATCCGGGATGTGGTCTCCATGTGCGAGCGGATTGCGGGCAGCCCCGATGCACTGCGACGGCGCCCGCTGGTGTCTTTCATCACCAGCTGGATGGTAAGTCCTCTTAAGTTTGCCACCGATGTCACCGTGCTGCTGATCGAGGTCTGCCGGCAGGGCATACCGGTCGTGCTCTCAGCGGCGCCCATGGCTGGTTCCACCTCCCCAGTCACCCTTGCTGGGACGCTCGTGCAGTTGAACGCAGAGCAATTAGCCGGCCTGGCATTGACGCAACTGGTCAGTCCGGGCACGCCGGTGGTGATGGGCCCGATACCGGCTACTGCCGATCTCCGCAGCGGGAAGTATCTGGGAGGCTCGGTGGAGCTGGGTATCAGCAACGCAGCCATCACCCAGTTGGCCCACTTCTACCAAATCCCTATCTACAATAGCGCCGGAATGACCGAATCGAAGCTCCCGGACATCCAGGCGGGCATCGAGAAAGCCCAGTCGGCCATCCAGGTGGCACTTGCTGGCGCGAACTTCATCCACCACGCGGCCGGGATGTTGGAGGATATGTCGACGATCGCGTATGAGCAGTTCGTCATTGACAACGAGATGTTGGGCATGGCCATGCGAGCCGTGCGCGGCATCGAGGTCGACGATGACACGCTCGCCGTGGACGTCATCGATAGGGTGGGGCCGGGCGGCCACTACTTGGCCGACGAACACACGCTGCGCTACATGCGGACCGAGCACTTCTACCCCTCAGACATTATCGATCGCCAGGGACGCGAAGTCTGGGAGGCCAACGGTAGCCGCGACGCCTGGTATCGCGCCAGGGAAGCCGCGCGCACGATTCTGGCGACGCACGAACCGGAGCTGATCGATCCCAGGGTCGATGCCTGGATCAGAGAGCGCTTCGCGCGAACCCTAGCGTTCTGAAGGTGCCCGCACGGGCGCCAGCTTTGTGCTGGTTGGTTCAGGGGACGACCCTACACGCGATGTTTGAAGGCCGACCTGGTTCTGGGCTTCTCTCTTCACCCCTTGGACGTCTGTTTCCACTAGAGTTCTGGAGGTAACCTGTCGTGACGGAGCAACTACCGATTCAGACACACCAGCCGTTCACCCGTGGGCTATCCGAGGAGCAGGTACGGGAGATTCACTACGCCACATTGGAGGTCCTCGCGCAGACCGGTGTGGAGATGCAGGATCCGTATGGGCGCGAGGTACTGCTAGAGGCTGGGGCCTGGGAGTCCCACGATCGCATCAAGATACCAGAGAACCTGATCACTGACGCTATCGACAAGGCACCTTCCCGCATCCCGATGCACGACAGGATGGGCCGCCTGACCATGCCGCTGGAGCTCGGCAAGGTCTTCTTTGGGTCAGGGTCGGACACCACATTTACGCTCGATGTAGAGAGCGGCGATCGGCGCCGCACAACGGCACAGGACGTCGAGGACATCGCCCGCCTCAGTGACGCTCTGGACAACATCGACTTCATTATGTCCATGGGCAATCCCTCGGACGTGCCACCCGACGACCTGTACATCCACGAGTTCATTGGCATGATCCGCGGGTCCGTGAAGCCCAACGTTTACACCGCCAAGGACCGGGCCGACGCGGAGGACATATATCGCATCGCTGCGGCTGTGGTCGGCGGCGAGCAGGCACTCAAGGAGAGACCGTTCTTCCTCCTCTACGCCGAGCCGATTTCCCCGCTGATGATCATCGAGGAATCACTCCAGAAGCTGATCTTCTGCGCCGAGAAGGGGGTCCCGTGCGGCTACATTCCCTCGCCTAACACGGGAGGCGGCGGTCCCATTACGTTGGCCGGCGCGCTGACGCTCGGCAATGCCGAGTGCTTGACCGGGCTGGTGATCGCGGAGTTGATCAATCCTGGCACGCCGATCATCTACGGTATGAATACGGCGGCGATGGATATGAAGACCACTATCATCAGCTACGGCAGCCCTGAATGGCCATTGGGTATGATGGCTCAGATGGACCTGGCACGATTTTACAACCTACCCGCGTGGTCAGCAGCGGGCGCCAGCGATAGCAAGCTCGTCGATGCGCAGGCAGGGATCGAGATAACCTTCTCCATCTTGGCCAACTTCCTGGCCCGGGCCACGCTGGTGCACGACGTGGGCTACATAGAGTACGGCTCGACGTCCTCGATGGAGGCGTTGGTCATCGCAGACGAAGTGATTCGTCAGACGCGTTTCCTGGTCGAAGGCGTCGAGGTTAGCCCGCGGACCCTAGCACTGGAAGCGACGGCCCGCGTCCAACCGGGCGGAGGCTACCTGGCTGACGATCACACGCTCGAATGCTGGCGCTGGGCGCAGTGGCACCCTGACCTGATTGACCGCCAGCGCTACGAGGACTGGGTCGATAGGGGTAGCCAGGACATGTTCACGCGTGCGAATGAGCGGGCCAGAGAGATCCTTGCGGAACACAGAGCGCCGCCCTTGCCCAAGGAAGCCGAGGCGCTGATCAGTGAGATTCTGGAGAAGCGAGCCGCCAACCGAGCTGAGTAGAACGCCTTATAGCCCAGCCCCGCGGCGCCCAACCGAGGGTGCGTTACGTCAACCCTCGACGACCTCGTCGATCCAATCCAGGTAGTCCTGCGATCCAGCGACCACGGGAAGGGCAATGATCTCCGGCACCTCATAGGGGTGCACGTTCCTAACCGCGTCCGCGAGCTCGTCGAAGGCCGCTCTCCGGGTCTTGATCACGAGCAGCACCTCTTCGTCGCTGCGCGTTTCGCCCTCCCAGGAGTAGACTGAAGTAACCGAGGAGGCGAGGTTCACACAGGCGGCAAGACCTTGCTCGAGCAGCGCCTCGGCGATGCGACTGCCAACTTCACGCGAGGGCGCGGTGACCAGGACGACAACGTGTCTGTTCATCTGATACCTCATGGGATGGACGATGAGCTGGGGGTCTCATTCGACGTCTACCAGCCCCGCTATCCGCGAGATGGTGCGCCGCAAGTGCAGCCCGTCGTCAATTGAGAGTTCGATCGCCCGCTGGGGACAGACATCGACACACCGCCCACAGCCCCTGCACGCGGCGTCGATAACGGCTTGACCGTGCTTGAGGCTGATGGCATCTGCGAAGCAGACCCCTTCCGTGCAGGTTCCGCACCCCACGCACCGATCGTTCACGGTGACGGTCACGCCGGGTAGACGAGCGACCTTGTCGGCGATGCGGGGCGTCAGGTAGGGGAGAATGCGCCACAGGCAGCAGCACGGGCAGCAGTTGCAGATGGTCAACAGTTTCCGTCCCGGACCCACTCCAAGCCAGACCGTATCCAGCTTGTTGCGCCCGACCAGATGGATTAGGCCCGCCTCCCGGCAGCGGGCTACGTGCTCCAGCGCCTCTTCCCTGGTCACGAGGCAGCCCAGCTCCGGGTTGATCCCCAGTGCTGCCTCCCCCAGGAAGAGACACCCTAGTTCCATAGGGTAGTCCCGGCAACCCTCGGCGGCGCGGCAAATGCAGAAGTCCATGATCCAATGCACGTTCGCCCGGTTGACAAAGTGCTCGACCACCTGAGATGGCAGCACTATCTCTCCAGGCCGCTCAATGCCCTCATCAACAGCAATGCTCTGTAAGATCCGATCTTGCGGCAGGAAGACCAGGTCGTCGCCGTCAAACAGCATTCGATCTGCTAGGCGACCGAGGATCGGGATGTTGGTAGCCCGGGCAGCCAGGAAGCGGCCAGGGAAGCTG
>JASFVG010000036.1:0-18637 GCA_050049955.1 Anaerolineae bacterium
CGTTCTTGACCGCACGAGCATTCGACCGTCCGTGGCCACCAATCACCACACCGTTGAGACCGAGCAGCAATGCCCCCCCGTACTCGGCGTAGTCCAATCGGCGGGCAATCCGCCCGATCGAGGGCGACAGGAGCAGAAGGCCAGGCAGCATCCCCACGAAGCCAGGCAGCAGGAGCAGAAGCGCGATCTTGTTGCGCACGCCCCTCGAAAGCTCGTTCTTCAGGAAGCGAAAGAGAAAGGACGCAACAGCCTCCGTCGTCTTGAGCATCACGTTGCCCGTGAACCCATCAATCAGGGCGATGTCCGTGACGCCATTGGCAACCTCCTTGGGCTCGACATTGCCGATGAAGTTGAGACTGCTATTCTCGAGAACCGGGTACGTGTCGCGCACCAGGAGATTCCCTTTGTCGGCTTCCTCACCGTTGGAGACGAGGCCAACGCGCGGGTTATCGATACCCCAGGCGTGTTCGACGTAGGTCTTCGCCATCTGGGCAAACTGCAGGAGGTACTCGGGCTTGCAGTCGGTTGTGGCGCCGATGTCGAGCAAGAAGACGGGCTCTGCAGCTACCGGGTAGATCGTACCGAGGGCAGGACGGCGGATACCGCGAATACGCCCTAGCTCGAACAAGCCCGAAGCCAGCAGTCCCGCGGTGTTCCCCACCGACACGAACGCATCGGCCTCGTCGCGCTTCAGTATCCGCATCCCGATGCGCATGGATGACTGCTTCTTCTGTTTCACCGCATGGGTGTGCTCGTGCATTTCGATCACTTCGGGCGCGTGGATCACCCGAATGGCGAGCCCATTCACGTCGTGCTTGGCCAGCTCAGACCGTACCAGTTCCTCCTGACCAACAAGAACAATCTCGTCGCCCCACTCTCGCGCCGCTTGCACCGCTCCCGCAACGTCGGGAACGGGGTAGTGATCGGAACCCATAGCGTCCACTACGATTCTCATCGGCCACCTTTCCTTGGACCTTGCCAATCCCTAGCTCCTTGAGCTGAGCCTCACCTCAGTGCCGGCGGTCTGATTCCGGAGACCTACATCGAGCAGAACCCAAAGATCAGGGGCGCAACACCGAGAGCGCCCGGCGTCGCCTCATCTGCCCACCTGGCCCAGGCCTACCAGGATTCATCTGCTCTCGTGGGCGGTCGCGGCTATTGTACTCTCAGCCCCGAGTGGTGCAAGTAGCTGTCGTACGCGACACTCCCGCGACCCGGCGTCACCGCACGTCGCACGTCGGCCAGCAGCCCTCGAAGTTGACAAGGGACCTACGCTGGGTATAATAGTGCGACATGCCCCGGTGGCGGAATAGGCATACGCAGCAGGTTGAGGGCCTGTGCCCGCAAGGGCGTGGAGGTTCGACTCCTCTCCGGGGCATGCTTCGTTTCAAGCGCCCGCCCCTGGCGCCGGAACCCCTCTCGGCCGTAGGGCTCGGCACGACCCCGACTTGATCCCAGCCCTTCGTTTGGCGTGCCGTCGCTGACGCCACTTCAGACCCATGACTACCACCGGCGCGAGTCATTGCCAGTAAGCAGGCGCAGGGGGGGACGCCCCATCGAAGGCCCTTGGCACAGACGGGGGGCTGGGCGGCGAGACCGGCGTGAGCGCTGTCAGAGGTTGCTCCCCGCGGATCTATGTTTGGGCCCTTTGACACCCATCCCCAGATATGGGGCGGTGGCAAATGGACCATACACGGATTGGGTCAAATAAACCTTCGAGCGAAGCGAGTAAGGGCCCTTTGTCACAATCCGCGATCCGCGGGGCCTACCGCCGCCGGATTACGAATCCGGCGTGAGCGAGAGTGGGGCCGGATGATGAACCCGGCGTGAGCAACGTGGCGCAGCGCGACCCAACCGCTAGCCAGCTGAATCGGGGCGCCTGCGGGGTCTAAACAACAACCGAAGGGGCGTGCCGGGGAAGCTGTGAGCCTTCCTCAGCTGGTTCTCCAGATAGCGTTCGTAGCTGAAGTGGACCAGGTTGGGATCGTTGACGTGAAACACAAAGGTTGGCGGATCCACCTCAGGCTGGCTTGCGTAGTAGATCTTGAGCCGACGACCGCGCTTGCTCGGCGGCGCGTGCCGGGCGAGGGCGTCGTGGACGATGCGGTTGACGTCGCTCGTGGGAATGCGATGGAAGCGCGCTTCCCAGGCTTGGAGCGCGGATGGTAGCACCTTGTGGACGCGCTGACCGGTGAGGGCAGAGATGAAGAGCACCGGTACGTAGTCGAGAAACTTGAGTGCCTCTCGCACCCACTTGGTGTACTCCAGCATCGTGTGGGTATCCTTTTCCACCAGATCCCACTTGTTGACGAGCACCACGACGCTCGACCATTCCTTCAGGATAGCGCCCGCGATGTGGGTGTCCTGGGCGCGCACGCCTTCGTAGCCGTCGATCATCAACAGGGCCACCGCGGATCGCTGGATGGCGCGCAGGGCTCGCAGCACGCTGTAGTATTCTACGCCGTCAGCGACCTTTCCTGGGCGCCGGATGCCGGCCGTGTCGATCAAGGTGATCGGCACGCCCTCCCACTCCAGGAAGGTGTCGACCGCATCTCGCGTCGTACCGGGTACCGAGCTGACGATCACGCGCTCCTCGCCAAGCAGCCGGTTCAAGAGAGATGACTTGCCGACGTTGGGGCGGCCGACGATGGCGATGCCCACGCGATCACTTGCTGGTTCTCTCTCTCCCCGCGCTGCATCCTCCTCGCCCAGTCCCTGCCTGAGTACAGCCACCACCTCGTCGAGCAAGTCTGCAACGCCAGAGCCGTGGAGGGCGGAGATGGGGTAGATATGGCTCACCCCAAGGGCGTAGAAGTCAAGCGTCTCCGCCTCCAGGCGTCGATTGTCGACCTTGTTGGCTGTCAGAAAGACCGGCGCCTCAGAGCGCCGCAGCACATCCGCTATCTCTTCGTCCGCGGCGGTGACACCGCTGGTAACATCGGTGACCAGGATGATTGCGTCCGCCTCCTGCATCGCCAGTTCCGCCTGAGCGCGCATCATTGCAATGTACGGCGCCGAATCCTGCGCCAACACGCGCTCGGGCCCGGGCCGCCGACCCGAGGCCACGGTGTCCGGGAGCAACTCAAGACCCCCGGTGTCTGTGACCGTGAACGATAGCCCGTTCCATTCGGCTGTTGCGTATAGCCGATCACGCGTCGTCCCCGGCTCTTCGTGGACCACGGCTATTCGGCGGCCAACGATGCGGTTGAACAGGGTGGATTTGCCAACGTTGGGCCGTCCCACGATGGCAACGATTGGATCGCTGGATGAGGAATGAGCCACCGGCAAGCTGCCCTTCGAGGCGGGCGTCACTGGTCTGTGACGACCGTGGTAGTGGTGGTGGTTGCCGTCAACGTGCCTGTCATCGTCGACTGTACCCGGGGCGTCGGAGTGGGCCTGTCGCCAATCCTTACCTGCACCGTTTCTGGAATCAGGCTCTGCGGCACAATGTCCTCTGGGGTAACGATCTCAGGCACGATTTGGTGGGTGCCGAGGGGGTACTCGAAGAGATCCAGGATGACACGCACCTCATCGGGCCGCAGGGACTCCAACTTGGGCAACGGCCCGCTTAGGATGAGCTCGACGACATCCGGGGAGACCGTGACAGCGTATCCGGGCTCCAGTCCTTGGATTTGCGGGGTAGCCGTGATGGTCAGGCTGCTCTCGATGGCGGCGATGAGAACGCGTACCTCGACCTCTTCGCCCGGCACCACCGAAACCTTGGGGGGAACGCTGAGCCCCGGCCTGACTGTCACATCGTCCTGGGCCCCGGCCACGTTGACCGGGTTGGTCTCGATGAACCCCTGCTCTAGTTCCGCCAGGTCGTCAGGGTTGCCAAACACGGTGACTGTCGGCGGATCGATGGATATATCTGTGACGCGATATCCAGATGTGACCTCACCCGTCAGAACCGCCTTCACCGCCAGTGAGGTATGGTAACCTGAGGGCTCTATAGGAATCAGCACGTCCACGGTGTTCGGAGTGAGAGAGACATTGGGGACAGAGTTCCCGTCGCCATCACGCGGACGGACCGTGACTGTCTGGTCGAAATCCTCCCGTGCGTCTTCTATGGAGACGGCAGCGAAGGCCTCGACCACGCGGGTGACGTAGCTGGTGGGCCCCTTGACCGTCACATCACGCGGATCCAGCACCTGGGCGCGCGGTATGTAGCCCAGCGCCGGCTTGCCGTCTATGGCGACACGGATCGGCACGATGCGACTCCCTCTCGAGTCGGCCCGCACGATCACCGTATCTGGCTCTACCGATATGATCTTCGATGGCTGTTTGTCCAGTTGGACAGTCACCGGCAACTCCTGGACGCCGACTTCGATGGCCTGCATGTCGACTCCGACCTCGAAGTCCGAGCTCTCCAAGGAGTCCCAAACGGACTGGGTAGTACGGACGGTAACCTGGACATACTCGTCCGATTGATCAACGATCAGCATGTCCTCCGGTGGCTCGGTGAAGTCAATGGTGATGGGCTGATTGAAGCGCCTCTCGACGGTCGGGTCCGCATTGTCCAGGGCAACGAACCAGGCCAATGCAGCCAGGACCAAGGCCATCACCATCAGTGGCAGATTCGTCAGGAGCCATCGAGCCGCTCGCTTCACGAGCTCCCTCCTAGAAGGTGCCGTATGCGGCGCATTCGCCGAGGCCATCTGCCCTCGATCACCGGCTGATAGAACGCTCTCAGCACGTTCTCGAGGCGCTTGGCGTCGAGGTTGCGGATGATTCTCCCGTTGGTCGTGACTGAGATGGCCCCTCGCTCCTCAGACACTACCACGCCCACAGCATCACTCTCCTCAGTCACGCCGATGGCTGCCCGGTGGCGAAGCCCAAGCTGACGGTCGGCCAGAAACGCCGTCGACAGCGGCAGTACGCAAGCGGCAGCCACCAGCCGGCCCTCGTGGACGATCACGGCGCCGTCGTGCAGAGTCGTGTGCGGATCGAAAATGGTCACGAGCAACTCGTAGGATAGGTCGGCGTCAAGCTGCACACCACTCTCTACGAACTCCTGCAGTCCTGTTTGCCGCTCCAAGACGATCAGGGCTCCGTGACGCCGCTCCGCCAGCGCCTTGGCAGCCGTGCATATTGTCGACAGGGCACGTTCGAGTTCCTCCTTTCTGCCCGTCCTCCAAACCAGCAGGGCACCGGGTCTGCCAAGCTGCTCGAGCGCGCGACGCAGTTCCGGCTGGAAGACCACGGGAATGGCCACAAGCAGGGCCGGGAGTGCTCTCTGCGTCACCCACCCAAAAGCCCGCAGCTCGATGATGCCGCTGAGCAGGATGACGACCGTGACTAGGAAAATCACCCCGCGCAGCAAGGGCACAGCCCGAGTATGGCGGACAAGATAGAGTAGCCAGAAGAAGATGAACGCCACCAACAGGATGTCGACGGCGTCTATCCATCCAAGCCTCTGCACATACCACAGAAAATCAACCATCTTGGATCAGCTTCGCTTCCGGCGCGGCCCCCTGATTGCTGCGTCAAAGATGCGGCAGCTGCCCAGTCTCCAACTGCTTGAGCAGGGTTTCGTAGCTTGCCACGTTTGGTGGGCGCAGGGCGACGATGGCCCGGATGGTGGACTTCGCGTCCTCCACCCGCTGCGACTCCAACTGAAGATCGCCCAGTTTGTCCAGGTGCTCCAGCGCTTCAGTCGCATTGCCAGCGTCAAGATGAGCCTGGGCAAGACGCGCTTGAACAGCGATCTTTCCCGGCCATCGATCGATCAGGTCCTCCAAGACAGCCAAGACGCGGTCGGACTGGTCCGCCTCGCGGTAGATGCGGAGTAGCTCGTCGAGCTGCTCCGTTGCACGCCGCGGCTCGTCGAGGCGGTAGAGAAGGTCCAGCAGCATGAGTCGGGCTCGCTCGTCATCCGGTAACACTTCGAGAATCTGTTGATAAACGGAGATAGCCTTTCTCCAGTCGACACGCTGCATATCGAGGTCACCGATCCTGTGTAGGATTCGGACAGTCCAGTCGGATCCCTGATCCAGGTCGGAGGCAATACCGAGGGCTTCCTGATAGACATCCCGGGCCTGATCCAAACGGGCGAGCTGGTAGTAGCTGTCAGCCAGCACCATATAGTGCTGGAGAGCCTGCTCGAACTCCTGCTGCTTCACGAGAAGTGCAATGAGTCTGGCCCGCACCCGGGTGTTCATAGGGGCCAGTCCTAGAATCTGTCTGTACATCGCCGCCGCCTGGCGAGGATTCCCGCGTACCTGGTACGCATCGGCGACGACGATCAGCTTCTTCACTGCTTCATCAACCTTGCCCATCTTGAGCAGGATGTCGGCGATCTGCCGATGGACGGTCAAGGAATTGGGGGCGGACTTCAAGGCGAGGTGGCATTCCTCCATAGCCGCATAGTAGGCACCACGGCTGGCATAGGCGTCCGACATCGAAATAGACTCCAGGATTCGCTCCGAGCCCGGGACCGTCAACGCCTCTGCCAGGCTAACTGCGGGACCATCTTTGGTCAGTACGTCGAGGCGCCGTCGAGCCACTCTGACTTTGCTCTCCCATCCTTGCTCGCTCAGAAACGTGACCAGAGTGTTCGTGAACTCGAGGGCCTGCTCTCGATCATCTGGTTCACCAAGGCCATCGGCCAGGCACTGATAGAGGTGAAGGAGGTCCTCGGCTTGCTCGCCGTCAACGGTAGCCAGGTCAATGATCTTCAACACTTCGAGGAAGTTCCGGGCAGCTTCGTCGAGGTGGCCCTGAGCACGGTGGCACTCTCCGAGCGTGAAGTGGCTGCCCAGACAGTAGTCCGGGTGCTCGGCCGCGCGCTGGAGCTGCCAGATGGCATCCTCGAAGCGCCGACTTTCCCGGTATAGCAGCCCAAGGCTGAAATGTAGCGAGGGACGATTTGCGCCCGCGTCGATCAACTCCTCATAGGCAGCGACTGCCTCATTCACTCTCCCACGGGTCTGAAGATCCACGGCCTTGCTCACGGCCGCGGCGGTTCCGGCCGTCCCCAGAGCCGTAGCGTCACCCGCGGTGTCCCCCACGTCGTCGAACACACTCTCGGCGAGATCCGTGAGAGCTCTGCGCCTGGTGATCTCGATAGGGCTTCCCCTGTCTTCCATCGGTTGATCACTTCGTGCGGGGGTGAAGTCTAGCAGGGTAGCATCGGGCGGCGAAACCTCAGGCCAAGCCAGCAGACTCGGTTCCTGCTCTTCCGCCGTCTGTTCCTTCTCGGAGTCCTGCGACGGGTGCGATCCGCTCCGCAGTCGGTCAAGCAGGGCCAGCGCTTCGGGATTGCGCGGCGACAGCTGAAGCGCGTGCTGGCAGATCCGGAGGGCGAAGTCAGACCGGCCATGGTCTCGGTAAGTCCGCGCCAGGGCTATACACGAGTCGACGGCTTCGCGCGTAAGCCCACAACGCTGATAGTACTTGAGCAGCGCCACATGAGCACCCAGGCAACCTGGGTCTGCATTTGCGGCCCGCTCCCAACAACTCACCGCCAACCGCGGCGCTTGTTCTTGGTCCCGATACAGCTCTGCGGACGCGAGATAAGCCTTGGCGGCCTCCTCCCCCAGTCCCAGCTGCCCGAGAGTCTCGGCGAGGCGTTCTCTCAGAACGGGGTCACCCGGATCGATGTCACAGGCGGATCGGTATGCATCCAGAGCATCACTTGGTCGCCCGAGATTGGAATAGGCCATACCCAGACCGGCGAGCGCATCTACGTCATCTGGCACCTCGGCGAGCGCACGCCGATACATCCGGGCAGCCTCGCCCCAGCTGCTCTCCCAGGCCAAGTCAGCTGCAGCGCGCATGGCGTTTTCGAAGAGTCTGCGATTCCCTGCCACCAGCTGTCCTTTCTTCGTGGGCACACAGTGGCCCACGCAATCACGCCGGGAGATGAACCGGAATCGTCTAGCTGGAGCCGCCGGCCATGAGTTGGACGAGCACTGCCTTCTGCGCGTGCATGCGGTTCTCAGCTTGATCCCAGAGTACAGAGTGCGGTCCGTCGCACACGCCGTCGGTGATCTCCTGGCCACGGTGGGCCGGCAGGCAGTGCATCACGATCACGTCATAGTCGGCGTCCTGCAAGAGCGTCTCGTTCACCTGATAGGGCGCGAAGACACGGGAACGCTCCTCGGCTTCGTCCTCTTGGCCCATGGATGCCCAGACATCGGTATAGACCACGTCGGCCCCTGCGACGGCTACCGCCGGATCATGCGTGGCCAACAACCTGCTGCCCGTGGCCGCGGCAAACCGTTGTCCCTGCTCCCACACCTCTTCCGGCAGGCCATACCCGGGCGGGCAGGCAATGGCGAAGTCCACGCCCATCAGCGTGGCACCGAACAGAAGTGATGTAGCGACGTTGTTTCCGTCGCCAAGGAACGCGAGCCTTCGACCGCCTAGCTCCCATCCCTTGCACTCGACGATAGTCAAGAAATCGGAGAGAGCCTGGCAGGGATGATTGTAGTCGGACAGGCCATTGATGACCGGAACGCGAGAGTATTCGGCCAGCGTGAGGATATCGTCGTGAGCGAACACGCGAGCCATGATGCCGTCAACGTATCGAGAAAACACTCGCGACACGTCGGGCACGCTCTCGCGTCCGCCCAACTGGATCTCGAACGGTGAGAAGTACAGCGCCTGCCCTCCCAGATGAATCATGCCCATCTCGAAGGACGCCCTGGTTCGCAGCGATGGCTTCTGAAAGATCATGCCGAGCGTCAGCCCCTCAAGCAGCTTTCGGTTGCCGCCGGCCTTCCACTCGTCCTTCAGGTCGATCGCCAGCTCGAGCAGAATGCGGAACTCAGCAGGTGTCAGATCAGCGAGGCTGAGAAAGTGACGCATCGACTTCACCTCCATTCTAATGGGTGTGTTTGGCTTGCTGGTTCGGGCAAGTATACCACAAGCAAGGCAGGTGCAAAAGCGTGGAGGTGCCGGCCGACCTTTGCCGCCGGGGGGCAGTTGCACGCCGCCGCAGCAAAGCGCGCTTCGGCGGGGGTTCAGTCAGAACGGGCTCGTCGCACACTCATCCGCTGGCGCGTATACGCGGATGGCGGCCTGTCCACTCACGGGACACTTGTACTCACAGATGCCACAGCCGATGCACCGCTCGCGGACAACATACGGCTGCTGGACGGTCACGCTCTCACCGTCGATGCCGCGCACCTGGGCCTCTTGCAGCACGATGGCCTTATCAGGCACAGGGCACATCTCCTCGCAGACAATGCAGTCCTCGAGGTCGGCCCAGGCTATGCAGCGGTTCTCGTCGATGTAGGCTTTGCCAATGACTTGCTCGCGCTTCTCGTCCAAGCTCAGCGGTGGTATAGCCTGCACGGGGCAGATCTGTCCGCAAGCGTTGCACGAATAGTCGCAGTATCCCGCGCGAGGCACGAGCACTGGCGTCCAGAGCCCCTCCACACCCGCTTCGGTCAGCGCAGGCTGGATGGCACTTGTCGGACACGCACGGACGCACTCACCACATCGTATGCACTTGCTCAGCAGATTGTTCTCGCGAGCACCCGGCGGCCGAATGAGCCGCGTGTGTTTGCGGGCCGCGATGAGGCTGCTGCGGAAGAGCCCGACACCCACAATCGCGGCGCCCAACGAAGCCAGCACATGTCGACGGTCAGGATCATAGGCAAACCAGTCAAGTGAGGGGGTTTGGGCAGGGAAACTGATCGCGTCCACAGGACACGCCGCCAGACAGGTAGTGCAGACGGTGCACTCGCCTGGATCGCTGGCGTAGTCGCGGTCGGTACGGATGGTCCCGGTCGGACATACGCGGGCGCACGCGCCGCACTCCGTACAACGACTGCCAACCTTGCGGCGCACCAAACCGACCTTGGCCACCAGTCCAAGTAGCGCACCGAGGGGACAAAGGTAGCGGCACCAGAATCTCGACGCGACGAGATTGAGCGCAATCAGGCCCATCAACAGGGCACCGTAGGGCACCGCGTATCGGTAATGGACTGGGTCGAGCGGCAGAACCACCGGGCGCACCAGTTGGTCGAATGCCCCGACCGCGGGCTGCAACAGCGCTACCCGGTACAGCGCCGTCTCCAAGGCGGTCACCAACTGATCCACCGCAGGCCACACGCTCGTAGACAGGGTGCGGAAAAGGATCGTCAGTGGATCGAGGACCATCAGCGTCAGGTTTGTGAGGGCGGCGGCAGCGAGGGCTGTCAACAGGAGTCCGTACTTGGCAGCGCGCAACCGTTCCGAGACCTGTGGTGGCTGCGGGCGCGCGCGGTGTAGTGGTAGCCAGTCCAGAAGCGTCCCCAGCGGACAGAGCCAACCGCACCAGACCCGCCCCAGCAGGAGCGACAACGCCACAACGCTGAGGGCCAGCGCTGACCCAGCCAGGATGGCGCGGCTGGCAAGAAGATGGCTCAGCATCGCCAGTGGATCGAGCCGCATTGGAGCGTTCACCAACCAAGGCGGCCATCCGCCGCGCCGCGACCAGATGAAGAGGACCAAGAACGCAAGCAGCGCAAAGCCCTGAACGGCTCGCCGCGCTGCCGTCCAGCGCTGTGCTCCCCGCCGGGCGGGACGCTTCGTAGCGGGCACGGGAGCAGCGGTCAGGGGCGTATCGTCCTGCGTGGGCCTATCCGGCAACGCTGATCTCCTCGATATGCATGCCGCTTAGCTCGCTGCGGCCCAGGCCTGTCCCTTCGCCAGCACGGACGTAAGCCAGGTCGGCTGGCTGCATGTCGAAGAGAGTTGCGGCATAGCTGTCTGCCGCCACGATATCCGGACTGACGATGATGGTGTCGGCCTGCCTTACGTCGTCCAGACTCCCTCCAGAGGGTCCGTGGTCCATCAACATGCGTACGGCGTCCACGACGGTCAATGTGGGACGTATCCTGCCAGCAAGATCAGCCAGCCGCTGGCCAAGGTTGCGATGCATTGCGGGGCGATCCAGGATCACGCCCATCAGGTTCTTCATACCCAGAGTCAACTGCGCCAGGCCGTGGTGCTTGGCAATGGGCACGTTGATGACGACGTCAGCCTTCAGAACATCGTCGTAGATCTTGCAGCGCTGGAGGTCGACGCCACCAGGAATCTGGGTATCCACGAACTTGAACTTGCTCATGCCTTCCATACGTCCGCCGGCTGCCTCCACCTGCTCCTGAATGCCGGTCGTGACGTAGGCCTGCTCCGGGCTACCTCCGAAGGGGAAGTCCATCACTCGCACCCTGCGGGCACCCGCATCGAGAGCCAGTTTGACCAGAGCGCCCACCACCCACGGGTTCGTGGTGGCGGCATACTCATAGCTGTGGTAGCCAACGCAGATATTCGGCTTCACGATAACATCGTCGCCCGGTCTCACGAACTCGCCCATGCCGCCCAGCGCTTCCAGAGCCCGGCGGACCATCTCCCCCGGCTCGCCGTGTCGCGCTACGACCAGATAGGGCCTTGCCGCGTCAGGCTCTGCGGTCGCAGTCGGCGTAGCGGCCGGCGATGGGGTGTCATCCCCCGGAGTAGTGCTTGGGCGCGGGCCGGCCGTTGGAGAGGATGGGCCAGCCGTGGGCACCTCCGTTGTTGGCGGAACCGCCGTCCCGGTAGCCTCTGCCGTTGTCGGCATGGAAGGCACCTCCTCGCCGCCGCAAGAGCTCAGCAGCCATCCCCCGGTCGCCAGACCAAGCCCGGCCGCCAAGTTACGAAGAAACACGCGGCGCGTGTAGTCGCTCATTTGATCAGATTGCTCCTTCCCCCATTCCTATGGTAACGCATCACACGTCCATATATAGCCTGTTTCAGTGATAAACGCCACCATTATATGGCAAACGGGCCCGTGCCGCCGGTCCGCTGCGGACGTCGCATACAAAGCAAAGCCACCTGGGGGAGCCTCCCCTGTTGGGTGGCGGCTCCCTCGGTGGCTCGCGTCAATCGCACTGGCGGGCTAGCGGAGAGCCTATTCGGTGGACTCAGGTCGCCCCAAGTGATCCTGCAGCGTCGTGATGTCACGCTCGATGCGCCGCTGTCTTGTCCAGAGCAGCAGCACAAACACGAAGGTGAAGGCCCAGAAGACGGCGTAAGCACCTACCAGATAGATGGACATCGCGTAGTACTCCCAATTTCTTCGCTTATCCGCCGGTTCGGCGGTCTAGCGCAATGCTAATCCTGGTCAGCGTATCCCTAGCCTGCTCCAGGCGGATGCGCTGCCTCAGCAGGGTCGCATAGAGCATCGTGTAGGCCACAATAGCGACCACCAAAGTATGGATCATTCGCGGCGTCAGGCTCATGCCACCACCGCCGGTTAGGACATCGGGGTGTATCGTCCGCCACCAGCGGATCGCAAACCAGGACAGTGGCACCGTCACGAAAGCAACGATGCCGTACACCGCCGCGAAGCGCGCCTTCTGCTCCGAGCCATAGATGGACGTTCGAAGCATACCGTAGGCCACATAGATGAGTAGCTGGACAGCCGATATGGTGAGGCGTGGCTCCCAAGTCCAGTAGGTGCCCCACACCGGCTTCGCCCAGAGCGCGCCAGTCACGACCGTCATTGCGATGAAGGTCAGGCCGACCTCGACGGAGGACAGACCCATGATGTCCCAGCGGCGCGCACCTGTGAGTAGGTAGCCGATACCCGCCACGAACGTGACGAAGAACCCGAAGAAGCCGACCCAAGCTGAAGCGACGTGGAAGTAGAAGATGCGCTGCACGTCGCCCATGGTCGCTTCGCGGGGGGCATACAGGAAGACCATGCCCAGGGCTGCAAGGACAGCCGCGCCTGTCAACGCTGTGAATGCCAGCCATAATCGATGCTGCCGCGAATCACCCATTCGAACCGCTACCCTCCATTCTCACTCCTCCACCACGTAGCCAAAGGTCAGAAGCGAGACAGCGACAATGACCAAGTCGTACACGACCAGAATACGGATCCATCCCCCTACTCCACTCAACGTCGCACCATCGAGGAGAGCCCCGGTGGCCCGCACAGCTCCGATCAGCACCGGCACTGCCAGGGGCAGGAGCAGTATCGGCAGCATCACCTCGCGGGCCCTCGTATTGACGGCAATCGCCGCCAGAAGCGTCCCCACACTGGCGTAGCCTAGCGTGCCGAGAATCATCACTACGACGACGCTAGACCTTATCAGGGCCACGTCGAAGAGCGCCGAGAATAGGGGCAGCAGAACTGCCTCGACGACAGAGATGAAGAGGAGGTTGCCGACCGCCTTTCCGAAGAAGACTGCAATGCGATCCACGGGAGCCAGCAGGAGTCCGTCTATGCAGCCGCTCTGCTGCTCGCGGGCTAGGGAGCGATTGAGCCCCAGGGTGCTGGCAAAGGCAACTGTGGCCCACAGCACGCCCGGGGCCGCTGTCTCGGCCGTCTCACCGCGCAGGTCCAGAGCGAAGCTGAAGATCAACAAGGTAAGGACTGCGAATACCAGCATCGCGCTGACCATCTCCCTGGTGTGCAGCTCAGCCGCGATGTCTTTGTGCACGATGGCAAACACCTTCCGCAGGAATCTCATGGTTGGTGGTACATACAGAGCGAACTGGGTTGCGCACCGGCACGGCCCACCCTGCCCAGCCGCCTAACCGATGGACATGGCGTCTCGTCGCTCACACAGGCCGCTGAACAACGCCTACGCAGTGAAAGAACGATAGACGTCCGACAATGCCTCTCTCGACAGTGTCACGCCCGGCTTGTCGTAGACGATTCGCCCCTGGTGGAGGATCACGACCCGGCCTCCAGCATTCGGAGCACGGTCCAGTCGGTGCGTGGTCAGTAGGATGGCGCAACCCCGGCCGACCAATTCACCGAGCAGGGCCGACAGCAACTCGGCGGCCTGAGGGTCAAGCCCGGTGAACGGCTCGTCCAGCAGTAACACCTGCGGATCGTGGAGCACCGCCCTTGCGACGGAAAGGCGCTGCTTCATGCCGCGGGAATAGGTCTGCACCAAGTCGTGTCGCCGCGCACTCAGACCGAGCTTCTCCAAGAGATCGTCAACACGTCGCGCGTCTCGCGGCAGATCGTACATCCGAGCATAGAACCGCAGGTTCTGCTCGGCGGTCAGGTCGTCGTAAAGCAGCGTACGGTGCGAGATGAAGCCCAGACTCCTGCGTATTTGCTCCCCGTAGCGGGAAGGGTCCCGGCCCGCAATGGTCAGCGTCCCGGACGTCGGCCGACTGAGCGTACCCAGGACACGCAGCAGCGTGGTTTTGCCCGCCCCATTCGGCCCGACCACGGTGACGGACTCACCATAGCCAATCTCAAGATCCACCCCTGCGAGGGCGGTGCGGGGGCCGAAGGACTTAGTCAGGCCGGAAGCTAGGATCGCGCTCATCGGACGGCCAGCTCATCGACTATCTGGTCCTTGAGTGATGCTCGCCTCGGGCGGTATTGAGCCTCAGGGAGTAGGCCCGACTCGAACTCACGATCCAGGTCCACAATCGCCTGCACCTGGGAACGGACCTCCTGCGGCACGGGCCCCGGCGTGCGCGGCCGCCACATCCAGTACACTACCACGCCGGCAGCGGCGACTGCCGCAAGGCCGAGCGCCAGGCCGGTGGACGACGCGGACTGCCCGCTCGAAGGTGCGCCCGCTGGACGAGAGACGACGCTGAAAGCCAGCGGCTCTCCGCTGGCCAGTGGGCCAGCCGTGTACGAAGCCGCAGGTCCCATCTGGGTGTCCAGCTGCCCCTCCTGCGAGAGCCCGACACCCTCCAGGGCCAGATCGCCTTCCAGGAGCACGAGTACGATGGCGTCGACGGGCACATCGAAGCTCTGCTCCAGGGCGACGCTCTCTCTGTAGGGCACGTCGAAGGAGTACGAGGCTTCCACGCCCGCCTCTCCCGGGAGGAGCGGTCTCGTGTCGGCGAATCCGCCCTCCACGGCAATGTAGCGACCTCCCAGCTCGGCCCCGTCGAACGTAAGCGCCGTCGCACCCTCAGGGAGCAGGGTCTGCCACGTCACCATCTGGTCAACGCCCGCACCGACCCGCCCTGCAAAGGTGCGGTCGCCGGCGTTGCCAATCAGGCAGTACTGACCAATCTGGAGCTGTTCGCCGAGCCGGCTCACGAAGAGATGGAGCTGCACAATCGCGACGTCGGCAGAGTCATCGGTCACCTCGTAGATCGTGATGGGGAGCTGGATCTCCTGTTGATCTGTGGCCACCGTCGCGAACTCCGAGACATAGGCAACACCTTGGTGCACTGTGCGCGCGACGAGCGTCTGGCCTTCCTCAAAAACGACGTCGCTGAATTGAAACGTGTTAGCCGAGGATACGGTGGCAGTGTAGGAGACCGACTCCTCCATCCCTGAGAAGACGTGCAATGTAATCTCCAGGCCGACCGGAACATCCGCCCCCGCGGTACCATTGGTCACGCGCCCCGCGACAAGACCGGCGCTCGTCTGGGCTGGTGTTCGCCAGGCAATGGTCAGCAGTGCCCCGACCAGCAGCAAAGCGAGAGCCATTCCTCCTCGCAAGGTACGCACCCCAGAAAGCGACCCGCCAGGTGCGCTCAACCTGCACCCCCACGCAGCCTGGTGCCACATCCGGAGCAGAATCGGTCATCGGCAGCGACGCGGCGACCGCACTCTCGGCAATAGTTGACCGACTCTCCCGAGTCGGGCGAAACTGGCCCCTCTGCGCGCGGTCCACCCGCTTCCTCGGCGTCGCGGGCTCTGGCAACCCAGAACTCAATGGCCTTTCCTGGGTCCAGTTCCCGCGCTGCGGCGCGGAAGGGCCGCGCCACGAACCCGACCACCACGAGCAACAGAGCTACGCCTACGAGCAGGGTGCCAACATCCATGCCTTCCACCTCACTGGGCTAGCACCGCGGCTAGCTTGTCCCCTAGGAGTTGGGCGCTGAGCGGTCCGATATGCACGTAGGCAACTCTCCCGTCTGAGCCGATCAAGAATGTCTCTGGAACGCCCGTGATCCCGTATTGCGCTGGGGTGGCTAGATCCAGGGCATTAGGATATGTGATGCCGAAATCGGCGACCATGGCACGCACCTCATCCGCAAGATGCGGCACACTGATGCCCACGAAAGCCACGCCTTGAGCTTGGTATTCCTCCCACATTGCTTGAAGCGCCGGGAGCTCGTCCTCGCACGGCTTGCAGTCAGGCGACCAGAAGTTGATCACGGCAACCTGACCCCGGAGATCCGCCAGTCGCAGTTGCGAGCCGTCGAGCGTGGACACCGTGAAGGCGGGCGCTGGGTCGCCCACCCTTGGTCTGCCGGCGACCGCACTGCTCGTCTCCGTCGCAAGTGAGCTAGACCGACTCGAAGAGGCCCCCGTACCTTGTGTACCACCCCACATAGCCCAGACAGCCAACGCGAGCAGTGCGACGCCCGCGATCAAGCCCGCTGCACTCCATTGTCGCCTGCGTCGCACCTCGGCGACAGGGAGACGGGCATGGCGCGCCGAAGGCCATACGGCAATCGCGCCGCCGGCAAGGAAGACCAAGCCGCCCAGCCAAAGGAAGCTCGCCAGCGGGTTGACAAAGATCTTGAGCGTCACCTGTGCTCCGCCACCCGTCCAGCCGGCGAGAACAAGGTACAGATCCTCTCGCAGTGCGGCGAGAACGGCCGGGATCGCGATCGTCTGGCCAAAGCTGCTATACTCCTCGAGGGTTGGATTGAGCGTCCTCACGTATCTACCGCCCCGGTACACCGCGACTGAGGCAGATGTCCCTGTGCGGTCAGCCAGCTGAACACGGTCGAGGCCCTCGAACACGAGTGTGTACCCCTCAACCTCGATGGAATCGCCGCTGGTCACCACCGCCTCAGTCTCGATGGCGTAGAAACGCGTGCCGATCACGCCAACGGCTATCAGGATGACGCCCAGGTGGACCAGGTAACCGCCATAGCGCCGCCGGTTGTGGCCAAACAGCGACCAGAACGCCGTGGCCAGGCTCTCACCTCGACGCCTCCGCCCGGCGACGCCTTGAGCTATCTCCGACAGAACGGTGCCACCGGCCAGACCCACAATCGCAAGCCCAACGAGCGACAACGGGCGCGAGAAGCCCGACAGCGCGGCAACGACCGGCACCAGGACGGCAAAGACGACAGCGGGAAGCGCGCGACGGCCCAGTCCACGAAGCGCGCGGAAGGTCCGCCCCAACAGAGGGCAGACGCCCATGAGCAGGACAAGCGCGCCCAGCTGAGGCCCCGTCACACGATCAAACCAATCTGGCCCAGCCTCAAAGCGCTGATCGAGAAGCGCATCGCTCAGCGTCGGTAGCACGCTGCCCACAAACACAGACGCAGTAATGGTAAGGAACAGGATCAGGGTGAGGGTGAACATACCCTCACGTGTCAGGAGATCATCAGAAGAGGCAGGCGTCCTCAGAAGCGATCGACGCGCGTAGAAGAGGACGAGCGAGCCAACGAGGCTCACCCCCATCGCACCCAGGAAGTAGGGACCCATCGGAGAGCGGGCGAAAGCGTGAACTGACTGAATGAGGCCGCTCCTCGTCGTGAAGGTCCCAAACAGCACCAGGAGGAACGACAGGAGGGTTAGGATCATGTTCCACCAGCGGAACCTCCCGCGCTGGTCCTGCATCACGAGCGCATGGAGCAGCGCCGTGGCCGTGAGCCACGGCATCAAACCGGCATTCTCAACTGGATCCCAGCCCCAGTAGCCCCCCCATCCCAGCACATCGTAGGCCCAGCGCATCCCCAGGAGCAGGCCCAGTCCCAGGAACAGCCAGGCAACGAGCGTCCAGCGCCGCGCAACCGCGGGCCACGTATCGATTCTGCGCGTGATGAGAGCAGCCAACGAGAGGGCGAAGGGTACCGCCAGTCCCACGTATCCGAGGTACATCGCCGGCGGGTGGAAGACCATCCCGGGGTGCCGGAGCAATGGGTTGAGCCCCTGCCCGTCGGCGGGGACCGTCTCACTCAGCGCGAACGGGTTCGAAAGAAAGAGGGTGACGGCCACGAAGAACACGGTAGTCAGGCTGAGAAAGACCGTGGCCCAATGGGCTAGGGACCGGTTTTCCGTACCCCTTCCTCCGGCGACGAAGGCGGCGAACAGCGCCTGCAGGAACGCCCACAAGAGCAACGAGCCTGCCTGCCCACCCCACACCGCCGAGCCCTTCAGGTAGGGCGAAAGGTCCCGGCTGGAATGCCGTGCCACATACTGGATGGAGAACTCGTCGGTGAGGAAGGCGAGGAGGAGCACCAGAACGGCCAGACCCAGAAGAGCCGCTGCGGCGAATACCGCGTTCCGGCCACTTGCCCACCATGGGTTGTCACCGGGGCTGTGCCTTTCGGGGCCGCCAGAACCATCGTGGTGATCGTTCGTCTGGCTGCGATAGATGGACCAGAAGACAGCCAAGGCCGCGTACACAGTCGCGGCCAAGGCAAGCCCGGTCAGGAGAGAGCCGATATCCGCAAGCACTAGGACGCCTCTGCCTGGTCCGGCAAGCCCTCCTCGTACTTAGTCGGGCACTTAAGTAGGACCTCATCGGCCTCGAACCGCCCGTCATCCCGTAGCTGCCCTCGAATGATGGCCTGGGAGGCGTGCTGCAGCAGATCGGGCTTCACGTCCTCGTAGACGACCTCGAGTCTTGCCGCGCTAGGATTCGTCACCGCATCGTGGAGGACCTTGGAGAGACCCCCAGCCCGCTCAACCTCGTCAGGGTCGGCAGGGACCTGCACGATCGTGAAGGTCACCCTGGGCTGGGCGGGATCGTAGTCAATTGTG
>JASFVG010000037.1:0-18571 GCA_050049955.1 Anaerolineae bacterium
CAGAACGGGGTGTTCGTCCTGTGGGACCCCCACAAGGACCATGGAGGGCGCTCCGTGGATGGCCTGCAGCTTATGGACGTGGCCCCGACCATCCTGGACGTCATGGGCGTTCCAGTGCCGTCCGACATGCAGGGGAGGATCATCGAGCGCTAAGGTTTGCCCTCGACCGCCGCGCTTTCGAGGTTTCGGTTCGGTCAGCAACGCTGCAGTCCCGATGTCATAGACGAACAGATCCTACGTCGTCCGAGCCCCGGCGCGAAGAGACCATCCGCAGGAGTCAATCGCTGGTGTTGCAGAGATGAAGGCGACCGACGGGAGGAAAGAGACACGCGTACCCTGGGGATGGGCGGCCCTTGTCGTTGTCTCGGCGGCAATGGCCTACCTGGGCGGAGCGGTGCTAGCGCAACGCTGGACGCCGCCGCTGGCCCGCCCCGACAGCATGGCGACTCCTCACGCCGAGAGCGCACCCTGGATCACCTCTGGTGAGTCGGCCGAAGGCACGCTCGGCGCCGAGGCTGTGAATGAGTGGCGATTCGAGGCGCAAGCAGGGGAAGCGACGACTGTCGAGATGTGGTTTCATCCCGGCCTGGGTTCAAGTCTAGAGGGGAGGCTGGCCGTCCAGCTGGTGGCGCCCAGCGGTGCTGTGCTGGCTGAGACCCAGGGTTCCATCTTCCTCCCGCCGTACCTTCTTGAGCCATCCCTTCCTGAGACAGGCATCTATCGCATCAAGGTGCTTGCCGCGTCTGGGGCGCCTGGTCGCTATTCCCTTGGACTAACCCTCTCTCAAGTGCCGGCTCAGACCGAACCAGGGGAAACGCCCGTCTATCCAGCTGCCGCTGCTCTCGATAGTCCGTCTGCTGCGGCTGCCGCGTCGTTCCAATGGCCGACGACTCGGCGAGCGATCTCCGGTTGGACCTTTCACGATCCCGGTAACCCCGGGCACATCGGCCTGGATATCGCGGCGAAGATGTGGGATCCTATCGTTGCCGTTGACGACGGGGAGGTAGTCTTTGCTAGCTGGGGCGGGGGATACGGGAACCTCGTCATCGTGGACCACGGAAACGGGTGGCGGTCCTACTACGCGCACTTCACGGAGATTGCAGTGGATCTGGGGCAGGATGTTCGGCAGGGCGAAACCCTTGGGGGAGCGGGCACGACGGGCTATTCGACGGGGCCTCACCTGCACTTCGAGCTACGATATCAGGGCCGCCCGGTGGACCCTCACATCTATCTGCCCTAGCCAGGCCTTGGAGCTGACCGCCCGGCTAGATCTGGGCTCCAACCGGGCCCCCTTGTGCCACACGACAAGCGACCGCCTTTCTCCAGGTCAACTGGGGCAAAGGCGGTCGCAATTTGGTAGCTGGTATTGCGCTTTGCTGGCCTACGACTCCAAGTGGATGCACTCCACGGGGCACCCGTAGGCGGCTTCCTCGACGCACTCTGCCAGGTCGTCGGGGACCTCTCCTACGCCGGGATCATCGTCGACTCTGTACTCTTCGATGATCTGGCTGAAGAAATCCTCAGGGTTTTCCTCGAAGACATCGGGACAATCGGCGTAGCATGTGCCGCACTCGATGCACTCTTCGCGGTCTATTGTGACTTTCATTCTGCCTCCTTGTTGATGGGTCTGATATCAGCTTCAGGTACTGCCGTCACCAAGGGCTATTTATAGCACAAACCGACGATATGTCCAATCCGTTCATCTGCGGGCGGAACCAGCTCTAGATGCAGAGCGGGACAAGCTCCTGGTGAGGCGAAAGGCCTCACGCCAGGTAGACGGCATCGACCCGCGTCCGCGGAGACCTGGCCTGGTGCAAGGAGCGGAGGCAGATCCAGGACCTCGGTCAGCCGTCGTTCGCTCGCGATGGTGCCGTTCTACCTAGCAGCAAGCCTCCTACAGTTGGAGACTGTCCCCGGGCTCAAGGACGACTGGTTGTGCTGATGATTCCTTCCTCACGTTGGCGGCCCAAGCCACCGGATCCTGCTGGATCACCTCGAAGGTGTCGTAGTGAATGGGCATCACCACTTTCGGTGCGATGAGCTGGACGGCTCGCAGTGCATCGTCCGGCCCCATGGTGAAGTTGTCTCCAATGGGCAGGACGGCGAAATCCACGCCCTCTTCGCCGATGAGACGCATGCTGTAGAAAAGGCCTGTGTCGCCGGCAAAGTAGAGGCGCTTGCCCTCAGTGGCCAACAGCAGACCGGCCGGGGCACCGCCGCATGACCCATCTGGAAGGCTGGACCCATGGTGGGCGATCGTCAACTTGAGGTACCCAAAGGGGTGAGGGTAGCCACCTCCAATATGCTGAGGATGCGTGTTGTCGACGCCTTGAGCGTTCAGCCAGTTACAAATCTCGAAGTTGGAGACGACAAGAGCGCCAGTTCTTTGCGCGATGCTCACGGCATCGCCCACGTGGTCGCCATGGCCGTGAGTGATCAGTATGTAGTCTGCATCCACGTCATCAGCCGAGACCGGTGATAGTGCATTGTCGGTGAGGAAGGGATCGATCAGGACGCGACTCGACCCGATGTCGAGGCGGAAGGCTGAGTGACCGTACCAGGTTACTGTGATCGTCATGGGGTTCTTGCTCCTTTGTGTTGACTATGGGTATCAGTGCCTTGCCAAGGATGGATCGTCGCAGGCCGGAGAGACTGCTCCCGTAGAAGGTGGTGGCGAGCCCGGTATCTGAACTTGGGGAGAGTATAGCCGGTAGGGTATAGGCTGTCAATCGATGGTTCATGGCCTGTCGGACCGAGCTGGCATCGATGTCGGGAGCACCGGGGGATGGATGGCTGAGTCGCCTAGCCTTCCTGTCGGTCCACAGGACCTCGGGATCCCACAACCCTCAACAGTTGCACCGTTGAGTGCTACGGTTTCGTCTTTGGACAATGAGGCGGGGATGCGATAGAATCGGCACCAGCGCTGGCACGGCAACAGGGAGCCTCCATCGAATGGGTTGACAAGCGGAATGAGATTGTGGTATAGTAGCGGGCAGTGGGAGGCCCTCTCTAGACGGAAGCGCGTGCCAACGCCATGTAGGCAGAGTGTAGATGGAATCGACGCCAGAACAACAAGCGACGCAGCCTGCAGCGTTAACCGGTGAGGAATACCTGCTGAGCAAGGCGAGTGAGCAGGATTTCGTCACTTATGAGGATATCCTTACCGCTTTTCCTCAGGCTGAGGATAGCCTGGACGAGATCGAGGACATACTGGCCACATTGATAGAAGCAGACGTAGAGATCGGCGAGCTCCAGGCTAAGGCCCAGCCGCCCGTCAGTGCCTCAGAGGATGGAGGGGAGGACGGTCGTGATTCCGATGACGGTGCGCCGCTTGATGCGATCAGAGTGGACGATTCGATTGGTCTGTATCTCAAGGAGATCGGTCAGGTCCCTCTACTCACTCGTGATGAAGAGATTGCTCTTGCCAAGCGCATGGAGGCAGGGAAAAGGGCATGGCCGAGGCTTGAGAGGGATGGACTAGATCCGCCGGAGCGGAGCAGGTTGCAGGCGATTGTACAGGATGGCCTTGAGGCCAGAGAGCATCTTGTGCGGGCTAATTCCAGGCTGGTTGTGAGTGTGGCGAAGAAGTACATGGGCCGCGGTGTGCCGTTTGTTGATCTGATTCAGGAGGGGAACATCGGGCTTATCCGGGCCGCCAGGAAGTTCGACCATACGCTGGGCAACAAATTCTCAACGTACGCAACCTGGTGGATACGTCAAGCGGTCACGCGAGCCATTGCCGATCAGAGCCGTACGATTCGCATTCCCGTCCATATGGGCGATCAGATCAACAAGCTGCTCCGAACCACACACCGGCTCACCCAGGAGTTGGGGCGAGAGCCGTCGCCCGACGAGATGGCTGATGCTCTGGATCTCGCCACGGACAAGGTTGAGAATATGCTCCAGGTCGCTCGCCGTCCCCTCTCACTGGAATTGCCTATCGACGACGAAGGCGAGAGCGAGCTCGGGGACTTCATAGAGAACGACGAAGCCGTAGCGCCTGCCGAAGTGGTGTCCTCGGCGATACTGCGCGATCTGCTGCGGGACGTTCTCGAAGACCTGCCGCCACGCGAGGTGCGCATCTTGCAGATGCGCTACGGGCTCATCGACGGCAAGACATACACACTTGAAGAAGTCGGCCAGAAACTAGGGGTTACGCGCGAGCGAATCCGCCAGATTGAAGTCCAGGCCCTTGGCCGGTTGCGACATCCTGCCCACGCCCGCAAATTGCGCGACTTCCTCGCCTGACAGTCTGTAGGCGAATACCAGATAGCTGATTCGTGAAGCGAGGGCCCGATCGAGTCGGGACCTCGCTTCTGCTTGGCAGGCCCGCTGTTTGTCGCACGCAGAGTGGTGTGCTAGAATGAATGAACGCGCCCGGCGACGGCCCGTGTCGCGGCGCCAATCGGAACCTCCGCATTCTAGTGCTCTGTGGAGGCATCGGGCGTGCTCTCCCTGGGCGCGGTCTTGTCTATTGAGCCAACCACGCGCGACTGGATGCCGAAGCTCGTCTGAACCGCACAGATGCTAGACCTTCTCGTGCTCAGCGTCCTCCTGCCTCTCTGTGGTGCAGGGTGCCTCCTGGTCTTATCGCATTTCTTCTCGAGGCTCCGGCTGAGACTAGGCAACTTCGGCGTTTCCGTCCTCGGATTCGGCATTTCGCTGGGAGTGCTAGGCATCGTATTGCTTCTCAGGACGCAGGTAGGGGTGAGTACAGCTGTCTCGCTGTGGGATTCCTCCTTGCTGGCCGAATCGGCAATCAGGCTGGGCTTGGATAGGTGGTTGTGGTCTCTTGGTTTGGCCCTGTCCCTTGCTACCTGCAGCCTTCTCTTGGCAGAGGCGGGCCGGACAGCGGACGCATCCTTCGCTGTTGGTGCTGTTGCCCTGGCCCTGCTGGGTGCAGGACTTGCTGCCATATGGTCGGCTAACGCGCTAACAACGATGATCAGCTGGGGCTTGTACGATCTGATTCTGATTTTGGGACAGCTTGCATGCGGCAGCCAGAGTGGGCTCGTGGTGCGCAGGTTTGCCTTCGGCACCCTGTCGGTCCTCTTCCTGTGGGCAGGCGTGCTGGCGGCTGGGAATGGGACGGGCAGCGTGCAGTGGTCGTTCATGCCGCCTGGTGGAGCAAAGATGACCTTGTGGGTGCTGGCTGGCCTTCTTCGGCTTGGGGCATATCCCTTTCACTTCTCGATACCTCTGGCGGAGGCAGCTTCGCCGCCTGTGGCCACATTTCTCCTTGGGCCTGCTATGGGTTGGGCGCTGTGGATGAGGCTTGTGCTGGTCAACGAGGCCGTACTCGCGGATAACACGTGGCTGCTTGCCCCAGCCGCAATGACTCTGGTGGTCGGTGGATTCCTGGGATGGGCGGCAGAATCACCGAGGGAGAGGCGCTCATGGATCGGCATAGGTATCTGCGGGGCTGTGATGCTGGCTGTTGTGATGGCGCCTGGCCTTGGCAGTGGTGAGGAGAGCAGAGGGAGCATTGTACTGCCGATTATGGCGCTGGGCGCCACAGGCTGGCTGCTGAGCGTGCCGGTGGTCGCCCTGGGAGGCAACCTCGATACCCGGCACTTGTCTCGCCGCTGGTCTTGGCTTCCCACCACCATGTCTGTCCTTGGAGCACTCCACCTCGTGGGCTTGCCGCCCACAATGGGGTTCGCGGCCCGCTCGTCCCTGGTCAGAGGCCTGGCGACGGCGGAGACGTGGGGCTGGACGGCCGGGGCTTTCGTTGGGCAGCTGTTGCTGGTCGCGGCGGTGACGAGGTGGCTGGCTCCAACGTCACCGCCAGAAGGGCTCATCACCGGCGAGGGCAGCGTCCTGCGTCGGATGGTGCAAGGGGCAGGTCTGACCTGTCCAGTGCTGCTAATCTTGGGTGCTGGGCTTTTCCCGATGCTGCTTGTTGGGGATTCTGCTGGCCGACCCCTCGACTCCTCGATGGCTGGGCCTGGGGCGACTAGCTGGCTACTGTGGGCAGGGGCCTTGATACTGGGGGCGCTCCTTGGGTGGCGGGATACCTATGTGCGACGCAGGGTCTCCCTGTGGCTGAATGTGCTCCGGGACTTTGTGCGCTTGGATTGGGTCCTTGTGCTGCTGGTAGGAGCGTTCGAGCAGGGCCTGGCTGTTGTTCGCGCCGTGGACGACGTCCTTGGCGGACGAGGAGCTCTGCTATGGGCGCTCATCATGTTCCTGCTGGCTATCCTGGTGTGGAGGGTCAGTTGATGGCTCTCTTGGTCGAGCTTCTGGCCCAGGCCGCCTTCCTGGCGGCGACACCCGCGGTGATTGGCGTCCTCGTGGCAGCAAGCCTGATCGTTGTCAGCCAAGATTGGCGTCTTAACGTGATTGCCCTCGCGGCGCAGTACTTCTTTCTCGCTCTTCTCATGACGCAGGTGATTCGACTCGAGATGGCCGCGGTCAAGGCGCTCATCGGGTGGCTCGTTTGTGTGGTCGTGTACCTTACGGAGCAGCAAGCGCAGCTGCTTGCACGGGATTCTGGGAGTGACTCGGTTGTGTCGGTGGGGAGCTGGTTTAGGGGGCGCCTGGAGGGCTGGAGAAGCCGTGGTGTGTCGGCGCGGGCAGCCTTCAGCTTCCTTGCCGTCATTCTTGTGGCGCTCACAGCTTACGCCGTGGCTGATGTCATCCCGCTACCGCAGATTTCGGGTGGTCTGACGCGCGTGTGCTATGTCTTGATGGGGCTGGGTGTGCTGCTGCTGGGGCTGAGCCAGGATCCCGTTCGGGTCGGCCTGGGGATGCTAACCTTCTTGTCGGGCTTCGATCTGTTCTATGTGGGTTTGGAGCCCAGCCTGGTGGTGACGGGGCTGCTAGGATCGATTAGCTTTGTCATCGCACTGGGTGTGGCCTACCTGAAGACAGCCGTCGTGGCCAATGGGGAGGAGGAGGCGACGCGGTGATTGCTGGGATTCTCCTCTTTCTGGCTCTGCCACTCGCTGTGGGCACCGTCGTCTATGCCCTGCGTCGGTGGGCAACGATGTCGGCCCTGCTATCTACCGGCACTGCGCTGGCCCTGGGCGTTGCCATCGTTGTCCTGCCGCTCGGGCGCACCGTAGAGCTGTGGGGGCGCACCATCGTTATGGGAGGCACGGTCACATTCCTTGGAAGAGAGCTGGTTCTAGAGGAGGTCGACCGCATAGCGATTGCGGTGCTGTACTTGACAGCCGCAGGCCTTTTCGCGCTATCGTGGCAAGCATCACCTGGTTCGATGCTCTTCCCGATCGGGCTGGGCATTCTAAGTCTGCTGAGCGGCTCGCTGTTGATACGCCCCCTCATCTACGCGGTGTTGCTCTTGGAGCTCGCGATTGCTCTGTCCATTCTTGCGCTCCAGACCGAGGGGTGGCCGCCGACCCACGGGGGACTGCAGTACTTGTCTTTTGCCTTGCTGGCTATGCCTGGGCTGCTCGTGATTCACTGGCTGATGGATCGATTTGTCCTCACCCCTGACGACACCGGGTTGCTTGACGCAGCTGCCATTCTGTTGGCTTTGTCCTTTGCGCTGTTGGTAGGTAGTATTCCTTTCCACCTTTGGATGCCCTCAGTCGCTGGTGACAGCGACCCCCTTGCGAGCGCGTTTGTCTTCACAGTGAACAACGGCGCGGTCTGGTTCCTCCTGCTAGCTTTCCTGGATTCCTATCCCGACCTCTCCGCTTACACGCGTCTCGGCCCGTTCGTCTCTGGCGTTGGCCTGGTGATGATCGGGGTGGGGGGGGTCCTTGCGGCGTCGCAACGGTCCCTGGGTCGCCTTATGGGGTACAGCGCGCTGATTGACAGTGGCGTGGCACTGACCGCGCTAGGCCTGGAGACCGAGCGAGGGCTGGCGCTTGCCCTGTTATCAGTGCTGGCCAGGCCCTTCGGCCTATCGCTGATGGCCGCTGGCCTGAGTGGGCTACCTGCGGAAGCCGGGGCTGGCGCGAAGCTGGATGCTGTCCGCGGGCTGGGTTGGCGGACCCCGTGGAGCGCGCTTGCGTTCCTAGTAGGTGGGCTTTCGATGGCTGGGTGGCCGGCCACGGTCGGCTTCGGTGCCCGCTGGGCGCTGTATCGGGCCATTGCACCGTCTGATTTACCTGCCGTGCTACTGATGATGCTCGCGAGTGTTGGTGTGATGGTCGGTGTATGGCGAGGCGCAGCGGGCCTCTTCTGGCGCCCGCCGTCATTGACGGCAGGCGGAGACCAGGTGGATGGGGGGACAGGTTCCGAGGGGGTGCTGAAGGCCGTGCTGATCGTCGCTGCCTCCGCGGTGTGTCTCGGGGCCGGACTGTTTCCTCAGTTCCTTGCGTCGACAGCGCTTCGTCTGGCGGGTCTGTACGCGTTTCTTCCACCGTAGTACAAGATTCGTCCTGCATACCAGTGAGACCGCGTCTGGTCGGACTGGGGCGCGGGTCACGTGGCTACGTTGACAGGTGAGTGCGTAGATGACGTCGCGAGCTGTCTTTCAGTTCAGTCAGGCCAGCCTCCAGGAGTATGTGGACTGCCCCCGGCGGTTTCAGCTGCGCTATGTTTGGCGTCTGCGCTGGCCCGCTGTCGACGCGGAACCAGCCTGGGAGGGTGAACGGTACCTTCAAGAAGGTGCTGCATTCCACCGCCTGATTCAGCGGCATCAGTTGGGGATTCCGGCGGGTGAACTCTCCAGGATGGGTAGGAGTTCCGAACTCGGTCGCTGGTGGCGGAGTTACCTGGACAGTCCCCCTGCCGATTTGCCTCAGGGTGGATACGCAGAGACCAGACTCTCGGTGCCCATAGGAAGGTCTCGCCTTGTAGCGCAGTATGACTTCGTTGCAGTAGGTGGCGACCAGCGTTTAGTGATCGTGGACTGGAAGACCACACGCAAGCGGCCCAGTAGAGCGCAACTTCTGGACCGCCTACAGACGCGTGTCTACCCCTATCTTCTGGTTCGGGCAGGGAGTATGCTCAACAGCGGGGTGCCGATTCAGCCTGAGCAGGTCAGTATGGTTTACTGGTTCGCCAACTTCCCGGCGGTCCCCATACGCTTCGAATACAGCCGGGAGCAGTGTGAGGCGGACCACCGCTTCCTCAGCGGCCTTGTCGCGGAGATCGAGGAGAGGTTCGATGGGGTTGGCGGAAGACAGCTTGTTTCTGGGCGCCGTGACGACCGCAGCTGTCGGTACTGTCGCTACCGATCTCTCTGCGAACATGGGGTTACGGCCGGACTCCGCGATGACATGATGAGGGAGGAAGAGCTAGAGCCGCTGACCGATGTCGTGGTCGACTTTGAGCAGATTGCCGAAATCGAGTATGGGTAGAAGACAGTGCCAGGGGGCTTGCATGCAGAACGATGTGGGGCAAGGAACTCTGCAGGCCGTCATGCGTTCAAGGTGACGCTGGCGCCGAATCAAAGACGTCCTAGCACGCCCAGCGTCGCCGTCCACACGAGCAGTTGCACCAGGATCGCGCCGCCCCAGAGCAGGTAGCTCGCCACCCGATCACGGCCGTAGAGGGCGCTGCCCAGTGCCCCGTTGAGCACCAGGGCGGACAGACCGATCAATGGGAGCAGAAAGAGGTCTCCCCTGGGGCCAAGCCGATCTGGAGAACCCGTGGGGCCGAAGTGGAGCGGCACTAGAAGCGGCAGCGCAGGGAAGCGGAAGCAGACCGTAGCCAACAGGCCGGCGAGGGCAAGAGTCGCGGCCCCCAACAGGGCAAGCCCCAACCAGTCCTTCCAGATAGGCCAGTCGAGGACGGATAAACGCTGGGACGACTGCTCCACCCTCTGAGTTGGACCCATCTGCAGGCGCTTATGGAAGGACCTCAGGAACTCGGCACGATCTGATGGTGAGATGCCGTAGATGAGGCCTGGCGTGGCGATGAGGATCTGGGCTTGGGGCGGCACGGTGGCGTAGAACAGGGCCTGCCCGAGGCCAGAGATCTCACCGAAGCCTACCCAGTGTCCGGGCCACCTCCCGCCGTAGAAGCGCACGGTCCCGTCAACCTGATCGCCGGTGAGGACACCCTCGACCTCGCTCATCGGGATCACCTGCCTGGACGGTCCCCAGCGGATGACGAGCTGGTTGCGGTCCAGCAAGTAGCTGGCGCCAGCGAGGCCATACACCCAGTACGCAATCAATCCCACTAGCAGGAAGCCGGCGAGCGCGGCGACGCCTGCTATGAAAGTGCCCAGGCTGATCGGCTGAGACGCCGTCATCCCGATCAAGGCGGCATTGACCAATGCGACGGCGGCCATCAGGCCGATGCCGAAGCCAAAGCCCCGGCCCACGCTGACGCTCCATGTCTCCATGCTGGTGGTATCGTCAGGTGCCGGCCGTGCCTGCCGGCTGACCGGGAGGGACGATGGCCAGTAGAGGGGAAGCTTCCTCAGAGTTAAGTTCTGAGGACGCTGGGGAGCTGGTGGTAAGCGTCACTGCCCCAGATGCATTGGCATAATCACGTGGGTAAACAGCTCGTCTCCCACCTGGCGAATCACGCCGGGGCTGGAGGCAGTGGTCGTGTCTAGGCTGACCTGCGGAGCGGAAATCACCGAGAGCACGTCGATCAGGTACTTGACGTTGAATGCGATCTCTATGGCCTCACCCTCTATGCTGGCATCAAGCTCGCTTACGTCCTCGCCTGTCTCGGCGGCCGTTGCGGACACGCGGAGCCGGCCCGGTTCCAGGCCTGAGCCCGGGTCAATCTGGATGCGACTAATGTTCGCCGCGTCGCGGGCGAAGATTTGTGCCATCTTGCAGGCCTTGAGGAACGGGGCTGTGCCGAGCACAGAGTGAGTGTGACGTTCGCGAGGTATGATCTGCCGGTAGTCGGGGAAAGTGCCGTCGATGAGCTGTGACACGAGCAGGACGTCGGTGAGTTCAAAGATGACCTGGTTCCTTTCCGGGGTCACGCGAACGATGATGGGCTCATCTTGGTCGCTACTGACCCTCCTCAGCTCCGTCAGGGCACTGGCTGGGATGATGATTCTGAACGGGTCGGAGATGGCGTCGTCTAACCTAACGGTCCGGACCGAGAGCCGAAACCCGTCGGCCGCGGCGAGCGTAAGCTCCTCATTCTCGAACTGGGCCAGCACACCTGTGAGGATGGGGCGGCTCTCGTCCGTGGCTGCGGCGAAGGCCACCTGCTCGATCGCGGCGCGAAGCACGCCGGGGTCGATAGGAATGCCCTTGGCGTCCTCATCGGGTGCCGCCACAATCGGGAACTCCTGGGCGTCGATACCCTTAATGTTTGCCTCGCTGCGAGCGGCGCGGAGATTCAGTGTCTGGGTGCGGACGATCAGTTCCATGTCGACCAGCCCAGGGGGCAACGTGCTAACCAGGTCGATGAACGTGCGTGAGGGGACAGTTGTCGCGCCCGTCTCTTCCACCTTCGCACCAATCCAGCATGTGATGCCTACCTCCAGATCCGTGGCGGACAGCTTGAGCCGCCCGCCGTCGGTGGCTACGAGGATGTTTCCCAGAACCGGCAGCGTCGAGCGGGGCGAGACGGCGCGCCCCACAATGCCGAGGCCCTTGGCCAGGTTCTCTTGAAGGCAGGAGACTTTCATTGGCGTGCCCCTCCTCAGTGATGGGTGTTCGCACCTGTTAGTTCAATCGAGAGTATACACCAAGTCTATGCGGCACACAAGTTAGCCAGGGTGGTCCTCTTCCCATCCGGGAACCTCAAGCCGGACCAGATCACCGTGAACGTCGACGACCGCGGCAAAGCCCGCCATCCATAGCGCGGTTCGCAATTGGTCGACGTCGAGCGCCCCTGGCTGCAGTAGTAGGTGCATATTCGCGATTGCATGTTCGATGGAAGCTCGCGTGAACAAATCTTCCTGGCCCAGTAGTCGAATGGCGCCCTCGGTGACGAGGTCGCTCATCGCTTGTATGCGCTCCTGTAGCCTGTGGACGATCTGCCTGTCAATGCGTTCCGCCTCGACGTGGCGCAGGAAGTCGTCCTCGGGTATGGCGTAGAACGGCGTGGCGCCGATGTAGACGACCCTTGCCCGCTCCCCGCTCTCGTTGAACACGAGATCGGCGAAGAGGGGTTGGTGCTGGGCGTCACTCATTGCCCGATTCCCCCTTGGCGGCCCGGAAATCATACGCCCCGTCGTGCTTGCCAAAGCTGGCGCCGCAAACAGCGCAACGGACGGCGCACTCCGTGTCGATGAGATCAACAGAGCCGCACATTGTGCAGCGGAGCAAGTCCCCCGGAGGCGGGCTTAGGCCCCGGCGGCGGGCCGTGCAGCGGACGAAAACGCTCGGCGAGAGGGGGAGCACCCCGCCCAAGGGCTGGCACAGCCGATCAAGGGCAACCAAGAGGCTCGTGGGCAAGAGTCGCTTTAGCAACGGCACCCGAAAGCTTGATACGGCGCGCCTCTGGCGGACCGAGAACCCGGCCTGAACTAAGCGGTCCTGGATCCACGCGGGGTGGAAATCGAAGTTCAGTGGGACGAACTCGAAAGCCTCGCGATCGAAGGGCGACCAGCTCTGGTGGCCGGCGAGATAGCGAAGGATCGCCTTCAAATTCCGTTTGTTGGCGAATTCCAGCAGAAGTGTTCCGCCTGGTAACAGGATGTCCGAAAGGCCCTGCAGAACCATGGCTGGATTGGCGGCGTGATGGAGCGCGCGGACCATCACTACAGTGTCGAAGACGCCCGGGGCAAAGGGAAGTCTGTAGTAGTCACCAGCCACGTAGGTGTAGATGGGATGACCGTCTCGTCCGCCCTCGCCCCACAGCGCCTGCGCCTGCCGCAGCTGGGAGACCGCATAGTCGAAGATGACCACTTGATCGTAGCCGCCATACAGTGCGGTAAGGCGTCCATAGCCTCCACCGATGTCGATCAGTCGGCACCCTTGAGGCGGAAGCATGCGGCCTAGCGCAATGCGCTCAGCCGCATCCTCGTACTCGCGGTTCTGGCCCCAGAACTCCGTGCGGTATGCTGAACCCTCGTAGTTGCAGATCTGGTTGCTCATCGGTAACTGGGAATGCACCACAGCGCCGGCCCGCAGCTTGACCACCGCGCCTGTCCCGGCGGTTGTCCTCAAATTGTGGTTGAAGCGGGCATCGCGTCGAGCACCGCTCTTGTCACCGGAGTCGGCTTTGGTTCACACGAGACCGCTGAGGCTGCGGAGTGCGCTGGATCCGGACCGACCAGGCTGGCATGAGACGGCATTCAGAAAACGGCCGCTACGCGACGCTTATCTTAGCACCACCAATCGAAAGCGGCAAACCTAACTCGGAGGGATGCCCAGATGGACGCCCAACGAAGGCGCCCCAGCGTTTCACGTGAAACGTGTGGCTCCCTTCACCGGAACCATGATGCCCAGAGTGCCCGTTGTTTCCCGTGAAACAAGGCCAAGGCAGAGGCAGGCCCCGCGGCGAAAATCAGAGTAAGGCAACATGCAGGGCGGGGTGCCCAGGAAGGCGATTTGGGGAATGAGGTAACGCGTCGAGGGAGGGATTTGCGACGCCGCTCGCTGTCAGGTGGGGTGACCGGATGCCCATCGCAATCCGGATGTGGTGACAGAACCGGACGTGCGCCAAGACTACCCAGAATGCCGACCGGGAGTTGTGTCGCGATTTGACATTTCCACCGCCTCATCTATAATGGGATTTCGGTCTATAGTTCCACCTCAGACCGTGACCGGGTCTCTGGGCTGGCGGCTGGAAACCACAAGGACTCCCGGCTCAGCAGCCGGCGTCCAATAGTAGGTGGGCCCCTGCCTACCGTTCGGCCTTAATGCTGGCAATGCTGGCGATCTACTGAGTGTGCTGACTCGGTGGCAGGCGCCTTCGAATTCTCTTCGACAACCTCTTCGCAGAAGCTGCAAAGGCTTTGGGCGGAAGCCGAACCAATCCCATATTGAGCGCCTCCCGCGCTTGAACGCGATCGACAGAGCGAGGAACCGTGTTCCTCGAAATGACCCGTACGTCTTGGGGGTATGCTATGTATCGGAAGATTGGCCGCGGTCTGCTCTCCCTCGCCAGCGTCGTTTTCGTGCTCCTGCTCAACCTGAGCGGCTTGGTAGATGCCATTGGCGCACGCTCGGCAAGGGCAGCCTCCGACCTGGAGATACTCCTCTTCGCCGCCGACGGCGGCGGCTGGGCCCTCACCGCGATGAACTCCTCAGACGTGACGGCCCGACTGCAAGGAGAGATCCGTCTCGATGGCGCGGTTGCCGCTGCCATCATGACCGAGTTCAGGTCACCCGGGGCAACCTGGGCCCTGTCGGGCGCCTGGATCTCGCCTCCGGCGCCAGGCACGTACACGGCCGGGTATCAAGTCGAGCTGCGGCAGGTGGGATGTAACAACTTCGTGGCTCAAGCAGAGGGAGAGATCACCTTCGAGGTGGCCTATGATGTGTCGGTCGCCGGTGCCTGTGGCGAGGTTGCGGCGGAGGGGCACGCAGGAACAGCTGCGGAGCTACGGGTGACGGGCACGGACGCAAACGGGGAGCCGATTGATATCACCCAGGGCGTCGGCGTGGGGGATTTCGCGTTGAGCTTCGCCCGGACGGACCCGGGGACGTATGGGCCCCACGCGGTGAGCGTGGCTGCCGAGCTGGTGGTGGGCGGCGAGCAAGTGGCGGTGGATACCTACAGTGGCGACATGATCTGCGGGGAGGCTGAGTATGGCTTCACGAGCGTTTCGGGCACCTGCGGTGGGATAGCCGCACAGGGGCACGCAGACACGCCGGCGGAGCTGCGACTGACAGGTACGGACGCGAACGGGGACGCGATCGACATTACGCAGCAGGTGGAGGGGGAGTTCTCGTACAGTGAGGCCCGGGTAGACCCGGGGACGTACGGGCCGCACGCAGTGAGCGTGGCGGCGGAGTTGGTGGTGGGTGGCGAGCAGGTGGCGGTGGATGCCTACAGTGGCGACCTGATCTGCGGGGAGGCTGAGTACGGCATCACGAGCGTGTTGGGGACGTGCAGTGGAATCGCGGTGGAGGGGCACGCGGACGGTGGAGCTGAGCTGCGGGTGACGGGTACGGACGCGAACGGGGACGCGATCGACATTACGCAGCAGGTGGAGGGGGAGTTCTCGTACAGCGAGGCCCGGATAGACCCGGGGACGTATGGGCCGCACGCGGTGATTGTGGCGGCGGAGCTGATGGTGAGCGGCGAGCAGGTGGCGGCGGATAGCTACAGCGGCGGCCTGATCTGCGGCGCGGCGGAGTACGGCATAACGAGTGTGTCGGGCACCTGCGGTGGAATAGCAGTGGAGGGGCACGCGGACACGCCGGCGGAGCTGCAGGTCACCGGGACGGATGCGAACGGGGACGCGATCGACATTACGCAGCAGGTGGAGGGGGACTTCTCATACAGCGAGGCCCGAACAGACCCGGGGACGTATGGGCCGCACGCGGTGAGCGTGGCGGCGGAGCTGGTGGTGGGTGGCGAGCAACTGGCGGTGGATACCTATACTGGCGACCTAATCTGCGGCGCGGCGGAGTACGGCATCACGAGCGTGTCGGGGACGTGCAGTGGGATAGCGGTGGAGGGGCACGCAGACGGTACGGCGGAGCTGCGGGTGACGGGTACGGACGCGAACGGGGATGCGATCGATATCACGCAGCAGGTGGAGGGGGACTTCTCATACAGCGAGGCCCGGACGGACCCGGGGACGTATGGGCCGCACGCGGTGAGCGTGGTGGCGGAGTTGGTGGTGGGTGGCGAGCAGGTGGCGGCGGATAGCTACAGCGGCGACCTGATCTGCGGCGCGGCGGAGTACGGCATCACGAGTGTGTCGGGGACGTGCGGTGGGATAGCGGTGGAGGGGCACGCGGACACGCCGGCGGAGCTGCACGTCACCGGGACGGACGCGAACGGGGACGCGATAGACATCACGCAGCAGGTGGAGGGGGACTTCTCATACAGCGAGGCCCGAACAGACCCGGGGACGTATGGGCCGCATGCGGTGAGCGTGGCGGCGGAGCTGGTGGTGGGTGGTGAGCAACTGGCGGTGGATACCTACAACGGCGATCTAATCTGCGGCGCGGCGGAGTACGGCATCACGAGTGTGTCGGGGACGTGCAGTGGGATAGCGGTGGACGGGCACGCAGACGGCACGGCGGAGCTGCGGGTGACGGGGACGGATGCGAACGGGGACGCGATAGACATCACGCAGCAGGTGGAGGGTGACTTCTCATACAGTGAGGCCCGGACGGACCCGGGGACGTATGGGCCGCATGCGGTGAGCGTGGTGGCGGAGCTCGTATTGGGCGGTGAACAGGTGGCGGTGGATACCTACAGTGGCGATCTGATTTGCGGCGCAGCCGAGACGTTCACGGTCGATGTGACGGCGGGTTGCGGGTCCGTGGAGGTGGAGGGTCACTCTGATGGTGCCGCAGAGTTGCAGGTTACGGGCACGGACGCGAACGGGGACGCCATCGACATCACGGAGCTCGTGGAGGGAGATTTCTCACGCAGCTTCAGTCGGATAGACCCGGGGACGTATGGGCCGCACGCGGTGAGCGTGGCTGCCGAGCTGGTGGTGGGCGGCGAGCAGGCGGCGGCGGATGCCTACAGCGGCGACCTGATCTGCGGCGCGGCGGAGTATGGTATCATGGACGTGTCGGGGACGTGCAGTGGGATAGCGGTGCAAGGGTACGCAGACACTGCCGCAGAGCTAAACATCACGGGGACGGACGCGAATGGGGACGCGGTCGACATCACGGAGCAGGTGGACGGGGAGTTCTCATACAGCTACAGCCGGACGGACCCAGGCACCTATGGGCCGCACGCGGTAAGCGTCGCGGTCGTGCTCTCGATAGGCGGCGAGCAAGTGGCAGCGGATGCCTACAACGCAGATTTGATTTGCGGCGCGGCGGAGTACGCTATCACCAGCGTGTCTGGAACCTGTGGCGGCATCGCGGTGCAGGGGCACGCCGACTCAACTGCGGAGTTGCGGGTGACGGGGACGGACGCGAATGGGGATGCGATAGACATCATGGAGCAGGTGCAGGGGCAGTTCTCGTACAGCTACAGCCGGACGGACCCCGGCACGTACGGCCCACACGCTGTGAGCGTGGAGGCCGAACTTGTGGTGGGTGGTGAACAGGTCGCGGCCGACACCTATACCGGCGATCTGATCTGCGGGGAGGCTGAAACGTTCGCCGTCAGCGTTTCCGCGGGCTGTGGAGCGGTCGAGGTTCAGGGGCACGCTGACGGGACAGCGGAGCTGCGTGTGACGGGGACGGACGCGAACGGGGACGCAATAGACATCACGCAGCAGGTGGAGGGGGACTTCTTCTACAGCTTCAGTCGGACGGACCCGGGCACCTACGGGCCTCACGCGGTGAGCGTGGAGGCGCAGCTGCACCTTGGCGACTCGCTGGTCGCTGGCGACTCATTCAGTGGTCACCTGATATGTGGTGAGGCCCAGGCCTCAGCCTGCTACTCGACCGATGTGCCCGATCGCAAGCTGCCCAAGGGCGGCGATGAGCTGACCGTCTGCGCAGTCGGAGAAGGCGGTCAGGCCCGGCTCATGAACCTGACGGACGATGAGCAGGTGGGGGAGCAGGAGGCAGTCGGCGGGGATGGAAGAGTCTGCTTCACGCGCCATCTCTACCCCGAGGTGAAGTACCAGATCCAATATCAGGGGGATGCTGGTGGATGGAGCAGCGCGGGCTGCACCTTCACGTTTGGAAAGAAGATCCATCATCGCGGAGACCTCTACATGAGGAAGTCCGTGGTGGCGCCGTGCGGCGCGATTGCCGCTATGGTGGAACACTACGCAGAGAGCGACGACTGGAAGCTCGTCCAGATTGCCGAGGGATACCACCTCGTTGATCTGCGAACGGTCGACGGCCAGGTCTTCGACCGGACGTGTCAGGCCTATGGCGGTCCTGCGTCCGAGGTGGAGGTGTGGGGCGCGGGCTTCAAAGCCCACCTCGCCTCCTCGGACGGCCAGGCTGTGTACGTGCCGGAGTACTTCTCAGCTGACGGATATGACGGGGTCGCCGGGAACGCGGTGTGGGACGAGAACATCGGCCAGGTGTTTGGGGTTCTGTCGGCCGAGTTCCCGCCCGTGACGGTGGATGGTCACGCGATCCAGAGCCCCTTTGCCTGGATGGCAGAGCAAGACGGCCTTTCCTGGCAAGGCGAGGTGGTGGAGGGCAAGCCGATGGCCGATCAGCTCGGCTTGGTGTGTCCGCGAGTGCAACTCGGTGCCGGGGTGTACTGCGGCTGGATACGCAACCGGGCGGGTGGGGAAGGTGAGCACCCGGGCGGGGAAGCGCCAGTCGAGACTGCTGCTGTGAGCTACGGACGCGCCACGGAGTCGGCAGCCCCGGTGGTCAATTCACTAACCCTGGAAGGTCACGAAGCGAGGGATGTTGTCCAGCTCGATTCCTGGGACGGCCTGCCGGCAGCGGGTCACTTTGGACTCTCGCCCGACGGAAGGGTCATTGGCGGTCACCTGGACGACGCGCACGGAAGCCCTGATGTCGGGGCCTGGATCTCGGGCATGGAGGTCGGCGATCGGGCCGGGCTTGGGGTCGAGAGCTACGTTGCAGTGAAGAAGCTACTGGTCCGGCAGAGCGGAGACCCTGGGAGCGATCTGCAGAGCATCGCCGACGGGCTGGAGGACGGTCAACGGGCG